>NZ_KV832044.1:0-43516 GCF_001837325.1 Streptococcus sp. HMSC065H07 | reverse complement strand
TGAGAAATGTTAGTAGGTATAAAAATGGAGACACTTAAGCTGTTGCGTAAAATAGCTTAAGGAGTGATACCAATGCCAAATGAGTAATCTATCGACAAAAGTTAAATGCTTAAATCTTGTAACAAAGTACCGAGGTGACGCTTATGTTGATGTTTGATGTAAGTCGTTATAAGAACGGCGACAAGTAAACCTCATTGAGTGGTCAATGGGGAGATAGGTCTCAAATCATAAGAATCGGAGGCGATTACTATGATGATGAATTTAGGACGTTATAAAAATGGAGACACTTCAAGTTATTGCATAAAATAGCTTAGGGAGTGATACCGATGTAATAGAAAATTTACAATGCTTGAAAGTTGTTTGTAAGTTGATGGAGGTAATCTATGATTGCTAGGTATAAAAATGGTGACACACAATGACTCCTCCTTATGAAAATATTTTTTACGAAATTCCAAAAGGATGTTCTAATGACAATTGAAGAATCTTAAAAGCTCATTCTAGCGTGTAAGAATGAGCTTTTTGATATGTTGAATTTTGCTGAAAGGTACTTAATCCTTATTGTTTAACTGGACCTTTCGTAGGAGAGCCAGTCTTTTTTGTTCTTCGACTAGAGCCATAAAGATTTGGTATTGATTTTTAAGATGCGGCAGGAAGCTCTTAGGAATCTTGCTATCAAAGCTTAGGTTGTTCAGAAATATGGGAGCACTACTATCTCTATAGATTTGTCCTTGGAAGAAGTAGTTGTCGGTCACGATATCAATTGAGATACGTGATGAGCGCCATCGCCGTTTGCGCATGTACTTGGGTTTCCAACGAATCTTAAGTTGCTGGTCCTTGATATACCACCCCATGATGTCTATTTTAGCGGTCTGTTTCGTTTTGTCATCACAGTAGGTTACTGGGACGCTTAAAACCTGCTGGCTTCTTGGTGAGGTTAAGAAGGGATGAAAATCAGGAATGAAGTCGTAGTCCTTGCTAGACACTTCCGATAGACCGTCTTCTTCTCGTACTTTGCCACGACTGGTGTACTTGAAGAAGTCAAAACTCTTACCTTGTCTTTCTAGTCGATCAGCCTCTAATTGATATCTTGTCACCTGATCACCGATATTTTTATTCGTCTTGAGGTAACGCATGATTTCTTCATCCTTGTAGTAAAGAGCGACGAGATTTTTTAGACGCTGACTAGGGTTCAGAGAGTGTAACTTGTCTGGAAAAGACAAGATTTGTATGCTAGGAACAGAGGCTAAAGGGACAGCAGCGATACCTGATAAGAGATTATCTTGTTCAAAGAGGGAGACGGTATCAAAATGACTGGTATGACCAAGCTGATGTCTTATGTCAACAACAAAGAGGTTATTGTCCTGTTTAAAAGTGATAATGTAGGTATCACTTGGACCTAAGTTTTTAAAATCATATTCTAGGGTAGTAATAGGAATATTGTAGTAGTGGTTAAAGGTTGGAAGTCCTAGTTTTTCCCCTAATTTCTTTTTATGATAAAGCATTCTCTTATTTTAGCATGAAGTTTAGTCAGAGAAAAGATAACTGATGAGGTCTAGCTCTTTTCTTGGTCATTTAAACTTTTTACTATTTGGAAGATAAAGTTAATAAGTTTTTCCTTGCAATATCTCCTATTCTTTGGTAAAATCATATCTTGTGAGTGCACCTCACTTACTCGTGGAGAAAGACCATGAGTCATTAGACCAAAAGAGGAGGAAAATATCAATGGCTAAATACGAAATTCTTTATATCATTCGTCCAAACATTGAAGAAGAAGCTAAAAACGCTTTGGTAGCACGTTTCGATTCTATCTTGACTGACAACGGTGCAACTGTTGTTGAATCAAAAGATTGGGAAAAACGTCGTCTTGCATACGAAATCCAAGATTTCCGTGAAGGACTTTACCACGTTGTTAACGTTGAATCTGATAACGATTTTGCTCTTAACGAGTTTGACCGTCTTTCAAAAATCAACGGTGACATTCTTCGTCACATGATCGTTAAACTTGACGCGTAAGAAGGTAGATTATGATTAATAATGTCGTACTCGTTGGTCGCATGACCCGTGATGCGGAACTTCGTTATACACCAAGTAATGTTGCAGTTGCTACATTCAGTCTTGCAGTTAATCGTAACTTCAAGGGTGCTAATGGTGAACGTGAAACTGACTTTATTAACTGTGTTATCTGGCGCCAGCAAGCTGAAAATTTGGCTAACTGGGCTAAGAAAGGCGCATTGATTGGAATTACAGGTCGTATTCAGACTCGTAACTATGAAAATCAACAAGGTCAACGTGTTTACGTAACTGAAGTTGTCGCTGATAATTTCCAAATGTTGGAAAGCCGTGCGGCACGTGAAGGTCACAGTGGTGGTTCTTACAACGCTGGAGGATTTGATAATTCAAATTCATTCGGTGGAGGAGCTTCAACTGGTGGTTCATTTGGTGGATCACAACCTGCACAATCTACACCAAACTTCGGTCGTGATGAGAGTCCATTTGGTAATTCAAATCCAATGGATATTTCAGATGACGATCTCCCATTCTAAGAATGGACAAAACGAATTAAATATATAAAGGAGAAATAAACATGGCTCAACAACGTCGTGGCGGATTCAAACGCCGTAAAAAAGTTGATTACATCGCAGCTAACAAAATCGAATATGTTGATTACAAAGATACTGAGCTTCTTAGCCGTTTCGTTTCAGAACGTGGTAAAATTCTTCCACGTCGTGTAACAGGAACTTCAGCTAAAAACCAACGTAAAGTAACAACAGCGATTAAACGCGCTCGCGTTATGGCACTTATGCCTTACGTAAACGAAGACTAAAAATAATGCCCTCGACTGAGGGTGTTTTTTTCTGCCTTGATTTTGTAGGCTTTTGTTATTTCTAGGGCTGACAGTGGAGAGTTTTATTTTATACTTTAGGGAAAAAGAAAAACCAACTGGTCTTCTCATTTATCTTGAGGAGCTAGTTGGTTGGTTTGTGGTATATAGAGTGTGTTTTCTAAGAAATCATCAAATTTTTGGTCGTTAACGAGGATATCGACATTATCTTTGAAGACCTTGAAGCGGTTTGATAACCAGTGTGTTTTGATATCCGCCCAATTATTGAAGCGGCTCCACCTGTAAGGAAGTGTAGGGTCCTGTTTTTCAAAGACATAGATACTGCCATCTTTTTCATAAGCTATAGCCGTGTGGAAATTGCTGACATCACCAGGGCTACTTTGAAAGACTGAGAGGAGTTTAACCTTTTTTGGGAACTTGAGTCCAGCTTTTTTCCAAGCTTTAAGGAGGTCATCCGTAGACTGATAGCTGATATTATCCCCAAAGAGGAGACTATAGAGAGCTTGATCCTTGGCAGTTAGCTCTTTGTGGCGTGACTTAAGATCTATAAATTCGTTTTGAAGGGGGAGGTCCAATTTGGTGAGGTCCTCTGAACTTGTAATAAGATCATGAAGAAGGAGGAACGATGTTCGTCGGCAGTTTAAGTCATCAGTAAAATGTGATTTGTTATCTTCGAAAGTTTTTTCATTAAGGAAGGTGACAAATTGATTTTGATCCTTGCCGATTTTACTTTGGGTCCATTTTTTGACAACAGGTTGGAGGTTTGTATTTTCCTGATTGTAACGACTAATATAAGGGGCTAGATTGTCCCAGTCTTTTGTCGGAATGCCCTTGCTTTTTAAGGCTTTTGCTAGCTGTTTTTCCTGAGTAGAAGTCGTCACATTGTTAAAACTATAGTAAGCTTGATAGTTTTTCTGAGTATTCTTGTGGCCACAAGCCATAAGTAGTAGGCAGCAAGCAATGATTAGTAGAGGGAATTTGATACGCATCTATTGGAATTCTTTCTTTTGTCTATTAACTTTAACATTTTAGTATAGAATAGCCAACTGTGTCAAGATTTCTGACGTAAAAAAGCACCCATAAAGGTGCTTGAGGTTGAGAATGATTAAGATGCAGGTGCGTAAGTACTTTGAACGTTGTAGTGACGTTTGAAGAAGTATTTGGCAACACCAGCGATGACACCAATGATAAGGATCACAATTGGTGAAAGACCAGGGTTAAGGTAGCTTGGAAGAAGGGCTGTAAGACTAAAGAGAGCAAACCATGCAATAAAAGAGAGTGTGATGACGGTCATGCTGAACCACCATTTTGGACGTTCTTCTTTTGGTTTGTTATTGTGACGGTAGATGTAGTGATAAGGGGTATACATAGCAAGGCCTCCAATGAATGACACTGAAAGAAGGGTTGTGAGACCGTAGCTAGTTTGTGTACCTGAGAAACCAAAGATTGCGTTCATGATAGCAACGATGGCTAGAAGGAAGAGTGAGGTATCAAGCCACATCTTCCAAGGTGTTTTATCTGTTTCTGGCACTTCTTTGTTAGGCTTACCAGTTTCAGGTTTATGGTGTTTTTCAGGAGAGAAACTAGCAGCCCAAACAGTTGGAGCACCAAGGAGTCCACGTCCTGTAATTCCTTTTTTTTGATTTTCGATAAGTTCAGGAATGACATTGCCAAGAATGTCTTTGATTTCTTGGTCTGATTTACCATCTTTGATGAGTTGGTTAGTTGCGATGTGGATAAATTCTTGGTTTTTCTTGGTGAGTTTTTGGATGTCCATGAGATGACCTTTCGATAAATAGTATTATTTTTTTAGTTTTGTAGTTTAGGGAAAAGAAGAGGCTCTATGTTAGAACCATTTTTTCCTGATAAAGTAGATAACAACGCAGGATGACCCGAAGGCTGCCATGAAGAAGATGACCCAAAAGGCGTTATCTAAATCGTTTAGAGGCATAGAATTGTTTTTAAAGTTCATACCGTAGGCGGAGAAGATAACGGTTGGGATGTCCAGAGCCATAGTCATGAGAGCGAGTGTTTTCATGATTGTGTTCTGGTTATTGCCGATAATAGAGGCAGAGGTTTCAGCCATGGCATTCAAGACATTTTCATAGATGCCTGCCATCTCAATGGCCTGTTGGGTTTCGACCAGTGTATCTTCCAAGAGATCCTCGTCCTCGATATATTTTTTCAAGCTAGAGGCGTTACCTGTTAGCTTTTTGACAATTCGCTCATTCATCTTAAGTGAGGCTTTTAGATAGACAATGGATTTTTCCAATTCCATCATGTCAATCAAGTGCTCGTTTTTAGTCGCATTTTCCAACTGAGCTTCCAATTTATCACTCTGACGGTCGATAGAGCGTAGGGCAGTTAGGTAAAGTTGAGCATTGCGATAGAGAATCTGAAAGACAAAACGGGTCTTCATGAAGGTGTAGAAGTTACGTACACGGTGGTTGAGGAAGTTATCCATGAGACTAATGTCCTCAAGACAAGTAGTAACAACCACCTCATCGGTAACGATGATACCCAATGGAATAGTGACGTAGTAGCTTTTGTTATTACGCTCTTCATGGGTTGGAACGTCGACCAGAATTAGGGTGTAGTCATCTTCGACATCGATACGTGAAGTTTCTTCCACGTCCAGAGGGGCACGGAGGTCTTGAATATCAATGTTAAACCGTTCTGCGACCTTCATGGCTTCTTCTTGGGAAGGGTTCACCAAATGAATCCAAGCACCAGGCTCGAATGTTTCAATTTCATTGAATTCTTTTCCGGTGGATAAGAACATCTGTTTCAATGGGAACCCCTCCTTCGTCATTAAGTAAGCGCTAGCGTCTTGATTATAAAAGGATTTGTAGAATCGCTTTTAAGTCCAATTAACACTGCTCTTAACTTTTTTAGTGCTGTCAAAAGAGGCTTGGGATGATGTTCCTTGCCTTTTTTAGACACTCCACCATTATACTACATTTGAAACATTTTTGGGCTGGATAAATTGAAATTTTGTTATAATTATGAGAGAAAGTCGGGATGGATTTTCCATCCGTCTGTAGAAAGGAGCGGCAGTAGCTTTTGGGCTAGGGCCTCTTAAAAATATGCAAGATAAGTTAGTGATTCATGGAGCAAGAGCTCACAATTTAAAAAATATCGATGTGGAGATTCCGCGTGATAAACTGGTGGTGGTGACGGGCTTGTCAGGTTCTGGTAAGTCTTCCTTGGCCTTTGATACCATCTATGCAGAGGGGCAACGTCGTTATGTGGAAAGTCTCTCAGCCTATGCCCGCCAGTTTTTGGGAAATATGGAGAAACCTGATGTGGACTCGATTGATGGTTTGAGTCCTGCCATCTCCATTGACCAGAAAACAACAAGCAAAAACCCTCGTTCGACGGTCGGAACGGCAACAGAGATTAATGACTATCTTCGTCTTCTGTATGCGCGTGTGGGTGTCCCTTATTGTCCTAATGGTCATGGAGCCATTCAGTCGTCCTCTGTGGAACAGATTGTGGACGAGGTTCTAGCTCTTCCTGAGCGTACGCGTATGCAGATTTTAGCGCCGATTGTTCGTCGTAGAAAAGGGCAACACAAGGCCGTTTTTGAGCGTGTACAAAAGGACGGTTATGTTCGTGTTCGTGTAGATGGTGAGATTTACGATGTCACAGAAGTGCCAGAGTTGTCTAAGTCTAAGATGCATAATATCGAAGTGGTTGTGGACCGCTTGGTGAATAAGGATGGTATCCGTAGTCGTCTCTTTGATTCGGTTGAGGCGGCCCTACGTTTAGCAGATGGCTACTTGATTGTGGATACCATGGATGATAATGAGCTGCTTTACTCAGAACATTATTCTTGTCCGGTTTGTGGCTTCACAGTGCCAGAGTTAGAACCTCGTCTCTTTTCATTCAATGCGCCATTCGGCTCTTGTCCGACCTGTGATGGTTTGGGTAATAAACTGGAAGTTGATATGGATTTGGTTATCCCTGATGCTAGTAAGACCTTACGTGAAGGTGCTCTGGCGCCTTGGAATCCTATTTCGTCCAACTACTATCCAGCCATGCTTGAGCAGGCTATGGAGCAGTTCGGCGTGGATATGGATACGCCATTTGAAGATCTTAAAAAAGAAGAACAAGATTTGATTCTCTACGGATCTGGGGATCGTGAATTCCATTTCCATTATGTTAATGATTTTGGTGGGGTGCGTGATATTGACATTCCTTTTGAAGGGGTTGTGACTAATATCAATCGTCGCTATCACGAGACCAATAGTGATTTCACTCGCAATGTCATGCGAGGTTATATGAATGAGCTGTCATGTCCAACTTGTCATGGCTATCGTCTTAACGAAGCAGCACTCTCGGTTCGTGTTGGTGGTGAGAATGGCCTCAATATTGGTCAAATCTCTGATTTGTCTATTTCAGATCATCTTAAGGAAATCGATAACCTTGAATTAGGTGAAAACGAGGGAGTGATCGCTCGTCCAATTGTTAAGGAAATCAAGGATCGCTTGACTTTCTTAAATAATGTAGGCCTTAATTATTTGACTCTCTCTCGTATGGCTGGAACCCTTTCAGGTGGTGAGAGTCAGCGTATCCGTTTGGCGACACAGATTGGCTCTAACCTTTCTGGAGTCCTATATGTGTTGGATGAGCCTTCTATTGGGCTTCATCAGCGTGACAATGATCGCTTGATTTCAAGTCTTAAAAAGATGCGTGACTTGGGCAATACTTTGATTGTGGTGGAGCATGATGAAGATACCATGCGTGAGGCTGACTGGCTTATTGATGTGGGACCTGGTGCTGGTGCCTTTGGTGGGCAAATCATGGCCTCGGGAACCCCAGAGGAAGTGGCTAAAAACAAAAAATCAATTACTGGTCAGTACCTGTCAGGTGCTAAATCAATTCCTGTTCCTCTGGAACGCCGTGTAGGGAATGGTCGTTTTATTGAGGTTAAAGGAGCCAGTGAAAATAACCTTAAGAATGTGTCTGTCAAATTTCCACTTGGGAAATTAATCGCAGTGACAGGTGTTTCTGGTTCTGGGAAGTCAACTTTGGTTAACGGTATTCTCAAGAAAAAGATTGCCCAAGAGCTTAATCGAAACAGCGAGAAACCTGGGAAACATAAATCGGTGACTGGAATCGAGCATATCGAACGTTTGATTGATATTGACCAAAGTCCAATCGGGCGTACTCCACGTTCCAACCCTGCAACCTATACAGGCGTCTTCGACGATATTCGTGATCTTTTTGCTCAAACCAATGAGGCCAAGATTCGCGGTTACAAGAAGGGGCGTTTCTCTTTCAATGTCAAGGGTGGCCGTTGTGAAGCCTGCTCTGGTGATGGGATTATTAAGATTGAGATGCATTTCTTGCCCGATGTTTATGTACCCTGTGAGGTTTGTCATGGCACACGCTATAATTCTGAGACCTTAGAAGTTCGTTATAAGGGGAAGAATATTGCTGAAATTCTGGATATGACAGTTGATGATGCGGTTGATTTCTTTGCGGCTATCCCTAAGATTGCTCGTAAGGTGCAGACCATCAAGGACGTGGGGCTCGGGTATGTGACCCTGGGGCAACCAGCCACAACCCTATCAGGCGGTGAGGCTCAGCGTATGAAACTGGCTAGTGAGCTTCACAAACGCTCTACTGGGAAGTCTTTCTACATTCTCGATGAACCTACGACTGGTCTCCATACAGATGACATTGCTCGTCTCTTGAAGGTACTTCAGCGTTTTGCGGACGATGGTAACACGGTTCTCGTGATTGAGCACAATTTGGATGTTATTAAGACCGCAGACCATATTATTGATTTGGGTCCTGAAGGTGGTGTCGGTGGAGGTACTATCGTAGCTACAGGGACTCCAGAAGAGGTAGTAGCCGTTCCAGAAAGCTACACAGGACAATATTTGAAAGAAAAATTGACATAAAGTAAAAAGACTCTTTGAGTCTTTTTTTGCTTTAGGCTGGTTTAAGTTGAGCTTGCTATTCTATGGTTAAGAAAAAACATACAGGAGTCAGACTATGGTTAAAAAGCGTTTTTTTATAGGCTTTAATGGTATTCTTCTAGCCCTATTTCTAGATGTTTGTCTTTTGATTAGCATCCGTACAGTGGATCATCACGGCCATTTTCAATCAGCAACAGATAAATGGGAGACTTTGCTTTACGTTTTAGGACTTTATTTTAGTTTTCTCCTTTTTGAGGTTATTTTTTATCTTATTCTGAAACACCGTAGAAATAAACAAGTTTTGGAACAGGTCTTATAAAGGCCTGGATTTTTGTGTTGAGTGATAGTGACATTTATGTCACTATTTTTTTGAAAAGAGAGAACCTATAATGACCTTATAGCCAAACCCACTAGGTTATCAAGACAATTAGTTTTTGAATAGTCCAAGTGGTTATTGCTGTATTTATTTTTGACAAGAAAGGAGAAATAAGAATGCGAACTAAGGCATATGGCGAAGAGCTCACTGCTGAAACGTTAGAAAATGTCACAGGGGGTGATTTTGTATCTAGACCTCAAACCTTACCTGAACGATTGGGTTGGAACAAATGGTGGTTGAAAAGAAGACCTCCTTATGGCGATTAGAAGTTACCATGAGTACCAAATATGGGAAAGAGAAATATGGATAAACAGAAGAATAATCTTATTAGAAGTTTAAGCATTGTTATCGTGATTGTCTGGCTATTTATTGTGATCATAAATGCTACGCTAAGTCTCACCGAAGGCGTTGCCTTTATTGACCATTGTCTCGTCTGGTCAACACTTTCGCTAGCTTTTTCTTTGTTTGCGCTTAGGGTAGCGGGTAAGGATAAGGAGAAATGATTTTCTCTGCTAATTGTTATAGTCTTAGGTTGAGTTTCTTTGCTTAGCCTTTTCTTTTTGTCTTTAATTCTATGGAATGGTGACATTTATGTCACTATTTTTTATCTTGTTAAGCTCTTATAATGAAGTCATAGCTTGGACTTAGTAGCTAAGAGCTGGTGAGAAAGCTAACTTTAGAATTTTATTTAGAAAGGAGCTTTGTAATGTTAGAAGAAAAACAATTATTTACGGTGTTGTCCAATGATGATTTAGAACAAATCAGTGGTGGTTTCAATCCAGTTAAATATGGTAAGTACGTTATTAACGAATTTGTAAAAGGTTTTCGTCAAGCGTGGTAGGTAGTCGAAGTCAATGAAATAAAGAATAGGAGAGAACATGAAAAATACATTTCAAAAAATTGATATTAAAGATTTAGCAATTGTAGTTGGTGGAAGTATTTACTCATCTGTAGGATATGGAGTCGGAGTAGTTACTCACACGGTTTATGATTTTGGTCGTGGATTTGTAGATGGATTTAGAGGTTAAGGGAAAATGTATATGGATACAATGATGATGGATAAATTTGATTCTTTAACCTTTGATAAGCTTTCTGAAATTGTTGGGGGAAATGTAGCATATGACATTGGTTATGGAGTTGGACAAGTAAGTTATATTGCAGTTGAGATTTTAAAACTGAGAAAAATAAGATAGCAGATTATTAAATAACTCTTATTTTCATGAGAGTTAAAAAGAATAAGCGTTATAAGTTTTCATCGTCCAAGTGAACTATTCACTTGGATGTTAAAGATTTATATTAGAAATATATTTAAACAAAGAAAGGTAAATACATGACAGTGCTAGCGGTGAAAGGCTTAACCTATAGTTTTGGAAAGCAAACCGTTTTGGATAATATCTCGTTCACGTTAGAGAAGGGGGATATTGCCGGTTTGATTGGTAATAATGGTGCAGGGAAGACAACCCTGATGAAACTAGTTTCAGGTATTTTGGCAGGACCCAAGGATATTATTGACTTAAAAACAAGAACTGTAGGAGCCTTGATTGAAGCTCCAGCCCTATATCCTAACATGACTGTTGAAGCAAACCTTAAATTTTATTGTAAATTGTACAGTAAGGATTATGAGTTGATTGACCGTTATAAGGACGAGTTGGAGGTAGCAGCCTATCTTAAACGCAAGGCTTCCAAATTGTCTTTGGGAATGAAGCAACGTGTGGGTTTGTTTATCGCCTTAGTTGCTTCAGATGAACTCATCCTTCTTGATGAGCCTACAAATGGTCTAGACCCTAATGGAATCAACAGTCTCCTCACATTAATTAAAAAGTTAGCTAAAAATCATGGCCTAACCTTTATTATCTCAAGTCATATCCTGTCTAACCTTGAACAGGTTTGTACGAAAAACTTTTTGTTGAAGAATCATAAGCTGATTTACTTAGATGACAGTAATAATGTCAAATACAAGATTTATACTGAGGATTTAAGTTTGAAGTCATTGATGTCTCTGCTCAAATTAAATGGTCTATCTTTTGAACGACAAAAGCATGACATCTTAGTCAAAGGATTAGCAGCTGTTAAGCAGGTTATGGATCGGGAGGGGATTCCTTTTACTTATGAAAAAGAAGGATTAAGTGAGGTGCTATTCAATGAAAAGTAAATTGAGAACGGTATTTTTAAAGCAGGAATGTGTGACGAGGAGTGTTTTTATTTGTCTTGGATTGGTAGCCTTGATTGGTGCAATTGTAATCTTATGTGATGGCTATAAGGGAGATTACCTTGGGCCATCAGCGATTATTGCCAGTTATTCCTTTATCGTGGATATCGTCTTTGCTTATCTAGCAGTATCTAGTCTTGGACGAGAATTTCAGAATCGAACAATTAATATGATTCGGGTGTCTTCCTTATCTGGACGCGAGGTTATTCTTCGAAAACTCTTAAGTTTCCTTGTGTTATCTATAGTTGCTGCTACTATTTTGGTTTTGGAGTTGGCCTTCTACAAGTATTCTGTGCAGCATGTAGATTTTTCTTTGTGGGATTATATCAGAGACATCTATATTGATTTCCTACTCTATGGAGCCTTTATTTATATGGTTTCCTCTTTGCTTGTCTTGTTTGTAAAAAATACCTTGACAGCCTTTGTAACGGCTTATTTTGGAGTAACAGGAATGACTTTCTTCACCCTCTATTTGGCTAGTTTAGGGGATACCATGACTAAGCTGATGACTTATGTGCCATTTAGTTTTATGCGAGCAGTTTTTACTAGCGGTCAACAGTTCTTCAGTCTTCGCGAAGCCCTTGTTTTGTTTGCTTGGACTCTGGTTTTGCTCTTCTTTGCGCCAACTATCTACGAAAAGCGAGCCTTTGTATAATGCTAATAAAGTCAGAGTTTCATCTGGCTTTTTCTTTATGACATCAAAAAAACACTCTAAAATGCCAATTTAATCCTTTAAAGTCTGAAAATTTGGTATAATTAACCTAAAATACCAAAGGAGTAATTCATAATGCAACTTAGACTTGAACGATTTGATGCCAAACTTGCCCAATCAGGCCTTGATGCCTTGTTGGTGACAGGACAAAAAAATATCTATTATTTAACAGATTTCTGGGGGACAAATGCGACTGTCTTCATTACTAAGAATCGTCGCCTCTTCTTAACGGATTCACGTTATACCCTCATTGCCAAACAATCTGTGCATGGCTTTGATATTATCGAAAGTAAGGATCCGCTTAAGGATATTGTTAAAATTATCGAGGCTGATAAACTGGAAATAATCGGATTTGATAATCAGGTATCATTTGCTTACTATCAAGGTCTTCAAGCGATTTTTGAAGGCTACACTTTATCACCACAAAGCAACTTCATGGAAGAGTTGCGTATGATCAAGGATGAAAAAGAATTGGCAACTATCCGTAAGGCTTGTTCTATCTCAGACCGTGCCTTTACAGATGTGCTTGATTTCATTAAACCCGGTCAAACAACAGAGCTACAAGTGGCAAACTTCCTAGATTTCCGTATGCGTGAGTACGGAGCTTCAGGGGTTTCCTTTGAGTCTATCATTGCTTCAGGTTACCGTTCTGCTATGCCTCATGGGGTTGCTTCAGAAAAGGTTATCCAATCTGGTGAAACCTTAACGATGGACTTTGGTTGCTACTACAACCACTACGTTAGCGATATGACTCGTACTATCCATATTGGTGACACCACTGATGAGGAGCGTGAAATTTATGATATCGTTCTACGTTCTAACCAGGCCTTGATTGACGCAGCTAAGGCTGGTATGACACGTCGTGACTATGATAAGGTTGCGCGTGATGTTATTGTCGAAGCGGGGTACGGTGACTACTTTACACATGGTATTGGACATGGTATCGGTCTTGACATTCACGAGATTCCTTACTTTGGTAACTCTGATGAGACTATCGAAGCTGGTATGGTCTTGACGGACGAGCCAGGTGTTTATTTGGCTGATAAATACGGTGTTCGTATCGAAGATGACATCATTATCACAGAAAATGGTTGTGAATTGATTACCCTTGCGCCTAAGGAATTGATTGTTCTCTAAGATTTGGAGGAATACTTTATGCCAAACCGTTTATCTTGGCAAGATTATTTTATGGCTAATGCAGAGCTGATTTCTAAGCGTTCTACGTGTGACCGTGCCTTTGTTGGAGCTGTTTTAGTTAAGGACAAGCGTATTATCGCTACAGGTTATAATGGCGGAGTTTCTGAGACTGATAACTGTAACGAAGTAGGCCACTATATGGAAGATGGTCATTGTATTCGTACGGTACACGCAGAGATGAATGCCCTTATTCAATGTGCCAAAGAGGGGATTTCTACCAAAAATACAGAGATTTATGTGACTCATTTTCCTTGTATCAACTGCACCAAAGCTCTCTTGCAAGCTGGTATTGTTAAGATTACATACAAGGCCAATTATAGGCCCCATCCCTTTGCGATTGAATTGATGGAACAAAAAGGCGTTTCTTATTTGCAACATGATGTTCCAGAGGTTCACTTAGGAATGGATGACTAGCTTGTTCTTTGAAAAAAGCCTGAGGATTGGGCTTGAATCTATAAAACATTTGAGCCATGCTATCATTTATGGTAAAATAAACTGATAATAATTTTTTACAAAGAGGTATTTAATAATGATTGAAGCAAGTAAACTCCGTGCGGGTATGACTTTCGTAACTAACGATGGCAAATTGATCAAAGTTCTTGAAGCTAGCCACCACAAACCTGGTAAAGGTAACACAATCATGCGTATGAAATTGCGTGATGTTCGCTCAGGTTCAACTTTTGATACTAGCTATCGTCCAGAAGAAAAATTTGAACAAGCAATCATCGAAACAGTACCAGCACAATACTTGTACCAAATGGATGATACTGCATACTTCATGAACACTGAAACATATGACCAATATGAAATCCCAGTAGCCAACGTTCAAGAAGAATTGAAATTTATCCTTGAAAACTCAGACGTAAAAATCCAATTCTACGGAACAGAAGTTATTGGTGTTCAAGTTCCAACAACTGTTGAATTGACTGTTACTGAAACACAACCATCTATCAAAGGTGCAACAGTTACAGGTTCAGGTAAACCTGCAACACTTGAAACTGGTCTTGTGGTTAACGTTCCAGACTTTATCGAAGCTGGTCAAAAATTGGTTATCAACACAGCTGAAGGTACTTACGTATCACGTGCCTAAGCCCAACTAAGTCTTTCAAACCACTGGTTTGAAGGCTTTATTTTCCAAACTAACGGAAAGGAAACATGCGATGACTACAGAAAATATCGGTGAAATTGTAATTGCCCCTCGCGTGCTCGAAGTGATTACAGGTATCGCTGCAACTAAAGTGGAAGGTGTTTACGCCCTTCAAAATAAAAATGTTACGGATAGTCTCAGCAAAACAAGCTTGGGACGTGGTGTTTACCTCCGAACAGAAGAAGATGGTACTGTAAATGCTGATATCTACGTCTCACTTCAGTATGGGGTTAACGTACCAGCGGTTTCAATTGAAATTCAAAAGGCTGTTAAAGCAGCTGTCTATGATATGGCAGAAGTGGCAATTTCAGAAGTCAATGTTCACGTTGAATCTATTGTTACTGAAAAGTCACAAAAACCAGACTTGGCTGAATTGTTTAACGAGGATTTTTTGAATGACTAATATCTTTAAAGATTCACGTCGTGACCTTCGTGAGCGTGCTTTTCAAACGCTTTTTGCCCTTGAATTTGGTGGAGAAGCTCTGGAACAAGCACTTTTCGCTTACACTTATGACAAGCCAATTGACGAAGAAACTGAAGTTGATGTACCAGCCTTTCTCCTTAGCCTGGTAACAGGTGTCCGTGAAGAGTTGGCCCAACTTGATAGTCAAATTGAAGAAAAGTTGAAAGAGAGTTGGAGCCTCTCACGTTTGATTGTGACAGATCGTACTCTCCTTCGTTTGGGACTTTATGAAATCACGTCATTTGAAGAAACACCAGGACGTGTAGCTATTAACGAAATCATTGAAATCGCTAAAAAATATTCTGATGAAACATCTGCTAAGTTCATTAATGGTGTACTTAGTCAGTTTGTGACAGATGAAGCATAAGCAAAAGAAGTTGAGCCTTGTTTCAACTTCTTTTTTTCTACAAATGTAACAAGAAAAAAGTCGCAAGCGGAGATTTCTTGCGACTTTCATTTATATACTGCTACCAGCAATCAGACTCACTGGAAGTACATAATCACGATTAACTGTTTTGCCTTTAATTTTCTTGAGAAGAATTTCGACACAAAGTTTAGCAATTTCATCCAAAGGTTGTTGGATAGTTGCTAACTCTGGGTAGAAGTGACGGATAAAGGCGGTACCGTCATAACCGATGATTTTTAGGTCATCTGGGATAGAAAGTCCCAATTGTCTAGCTATCTTCATAACCAAGATAGCTGTTAAATCGTCCGAAACAAAGATGCCATCTGGGTTTTCACGAGAGATAATAGATTTGATTTCTAATTCTCGTCGCATGAGAGACAAATCGTTTGGAACAGGACAAATAATACCTTCCTTGTCCAATTCATAATTAAAACCTAGTTGACGAAGTCCTGTTGGAGAATCCGAATTATCATAGCCTGTAATCATGACAATGCGTTGACAGCCAGCCTTGACCATAGCTCTTGCGGCTAACTTGCCACCTTCAAAGTTGTCAGACGAAACAATAGGAATCTTTGGGGCGAGATTACGGTCGAAGGCAACGATGGGAGCTTCAACCTTCTCATAATCCTCAATACCAAGATTGTGACTAGATGAGATGATGCCGTCACATTGGTTGGCGGCGAGCATCTCCAAATAGTCCCTCTCCTTGTTAGGATCATGCTCACTATTACAAATAATGGTTTTATAACCTTGCTTAAAGAGTTCATCCTCAAGACGTTCAATAAGTTCGGCATAAAATACATTGGAAATATTTGGGAAAATCAAGCCAACGAGTTTGGCCGACTTTCCTTGAAGACCTCGAGCTAAATTATTAGGTTTATAGTTGAGTTCTTGCATAGCAGCGTGAACTTTGTCAATGGTCTTCTGTGAGAGGTAGCCCTTTTTGTTTATGACGCGAGAAACTGTGGTTGGGCTCACACCAGCCAGTTCGGCAACGTCAGTAAGCTTTGCGACCATAAATCACCTTAGTATTTCAAGTCGAAGTAGTGTCCAGAAACGTTTCCTGACGTTACTTTGATACCAGTTTGTTCTGCACTTGGGAAGACGCGGCTAGTGAAGACTTTTTCACCTTTGTTGAAGAAAATTTCAACGATTGAATTGTCTACAAAGATGTTTGCTGTTGCAGCTTGACCGGCATCAAGAGCGCATTCACGGCTTGTGCCAAAGTCAGTAGCATATTGTTCACCAGCTTTAGAACGGTCAAGGATAACTTTTCCGTTTTCAGTATCAACTGTAAGTGACAAGCCATTTCCTTCTTGGTCTGCGAAGAGGACAAGTTCTGTTTGAGTGTTAGCTTCAAAGTTAAGTTCAAGCTCGTAAGTGTTAGTTGTTGCCGTTTTTTCAGAGAAATCTTCTTGGCTAGCACGTAAGCTTGTAATGGCTTCGACTGGATATTGGTAGAGTTTGCCATCTTTAATAGACAATTCTTTAACCAAGCTCATAGCCCCTTGGTAGTCGTATTTGTCAGTTGGATAGTCCACATCTGGAAGACCGATCCAGCTGACAATAAGGGCACGACCATCTGGAGTATTAAAGCCTTGAGTTGCATATGCTTCAAATCCGTAGTCCAAGTTGATAATTGGTGTGCCATCAACGAGGGCAGGTTTTTCTGTGTCGAAATCTTGGAAAATCTTATAAGTGTTAGGGTAGATGTTACCGTAGTCAAGTTCAGCTTTATCGAGACCTTGTGGGCTATAAAGAAGAACAGGTTTGCCATCTACAAAGACAAGGTTAGGACACTCAATCATGTACTCTGACCCAGTGCCACCAAAGTCAAGATTACCAACCTCAACCCAGTTTTCGACATCATTGTCTACTGCCTTGTAAAGTTTGATATAACCTTGTTTATCGTGGTTTTGAGCACCTACGATAGCGTAGAATTGTCCCTTGTAATCGAAGATTTGAGGGTCACGGAAGTGCCCAGTAGCGTCAGCAGGTTGTTTGATAAGAACCTTGTCGAATTTTTCGATTTTGCCGTCTTTATCCATCCAAGCGCCGATTTGACGTGGGTCACGAATCCAGTTTTCATCACGAACGTTCCCAGTATAGAAGATAAAGAGTTTATCACCGATTTGATAAGCAGAACCTGAGTAGGCACCGTGGCTATCATTTTCATGGTCTGGCAAGAGTTTGACACCAGTTTCTGTAAAGTGAACCAAATCTTCAGTTTCAGTATGCACCCATTGTTTCAAACCATGAGCAGCTCCAAATGGCCAACTTTGGTAGAAAAGTTGGAACTTACCATTAAAGTAAGAAAAACCGTTTGGATCATTAAGAAGCCCTGTTTCTGGTTCGATATGGTAACTTGCACGCCAAGGTGATTTAGCGACATTTTCTCTAATCTTTGTTTTTTCTTCGTCTGTCCAATCTGCGTATGGACGGTAACGAACTTCTGTTGGTAGATTCATATTTAGTAATCTCCTAATCTATTTGTTAATAATATAGTAAACGTTTTACCTATAAAAATCAACGATTTATAACAAAAAATAAAAAAATATGCTAAACGGTTGACATATGGCAGAAAGATGCTAAAATAGTTATCGTAAAGAAAAGCTAAACGCTTTCATACCAAATTTTATTAAGGAGAATTTTGCAAATGGATAACAAACAAATTGCAAAAGAAGTCATCGATGCCCTCGGTGGACGTGAAAACGTCAACAGTGTTGCTCACTGTGCGACTCGTCTACGTGTGATGGTCAAAGATGAAAACAAAATCAATAAAGAAAAGGCTGAGAACATTGAAAAAGTTCAAGGTGCTTTCTTTAACTCAGGTCAATACCAAATGATTTTTGGTACAGGTACTGTTAACAAGATTTACGACGAAGTCGTTGCTCAAGGTCTTCCAACAGCATCTAAAGACGAACAAAAAGCAGAAGCTGCTAAACAAGGTAACTGGTTCCAACGTGCTATCCGTTCATTCGGTGACGTTTTCGTTCCATTGCTTCCAGCAATCGTAGCGACTGGTCTTTTCATGGGTATCCGTGGAGCAATCAATAACGATACAGTTCTTGGTTTGTTCGGTACAACATCAAAAGCTTTTGCTGCTACTGATTTCTATACTTACACAGTTGTATTGACAGATACAGCCTTCGCCTTCTTCCCAGCCTTGATTTGTTGGTCAGCCTTTAACGTATTTGGTGGTTCACCACTTCTTGGTTTGGTTCTTGGTTTGATGATGGTTAACAACGCCCTTCCTAACGCTTGGGATGTTGCATCAGGTGCTGCTAAACCAATTTACTTCTTTGATTTTATTCCAGTAGTAGGTTACCAAAACTCAGTGCTTCCAGCCTTCTTCGTAGGTTTGCTTGGTGCTAAGTTCGAGCAATGGGTTCGTAAATGGGTTCCAGACGTTCTTGACCTTCTCTTGCGTCCACTTATCGTCTTCGCAGTAATGTCAGCTTTGGCCCTCTTTATCATTGGTCCTGTCTTCCATACTGTTGAAAGCTATGTTCTTGCTGCTACAGAATGGATTCTTAACTTGCCATTTGGTCTTGCTGGTCTTGTTCTTGGTGGAGTTCACCAAGTTATCGTCGTTACAGGGGTTCACCACGTCTTTAACTTGCTTGAAGCTAACCTCATTGCTAATACTGGTAAAGACCCACTTAACGCTATCATCACAGCTGCTATGACTGCCCAAGCTGGTGCGACACTTGCAGTGGGTGTTAAAACTAAAGATGCTAAATTGAAAGCACTTGCTTTCCCTGCAACTCTTTCAGCGGTACTTGGTATCACTGAACCAGCTATCTTCGGGGTTAACCTTCGTTTCGGTAAACCATTTATCATGGGTCTTATCGCTGGTGCTGCTGGTGGTTGGTTGGCCTCAATCCTTAACCTCGCTGGTACAGGATTTGGTGTAACAATCGTTCCTGGTACTCTTCTTTACCTTAACGGTCAAGTGCTTAAGTATGTGATCATGGTACTTGTAACACTTGCTCTTGGTTTTGCTCTTACTTGGATCTTCGGTTACAAAGAGGAAGAAGTTGAAGCTCAAAAAGAAGTTGTTGCTGAAGATATTGCATCTGCAGAATCAGCTCCAGTTGCATTGCAAGCCGAAACAATCGCTGCACCACTTAAAGGTGAAGTTGTAGCTTTGGAAAATGTTAATGACCCAGTCTTCTCATCAGGAGCTATGGGTAAAGGTGCCGCTATTAAACCTTCAGGAAACCAAGTAGTCGCACCATTTGATGGTGAAGTGCAAATCGCCTTCCCAACAGGTCACGCTTACGGTCTTAAATCTGATAAAGGTGCTGAAGTGCTTATCCACATCGGTATCGACACTGTCTCACTTGACGGTAAAGGATTTGATGCTAAAGTTCAAGCAAATCAACGTATTAAAAAAGGTGATGTCTTGGCTACCTTCGATAACTCAGTAATCACTGAAGCAGGTCTTGACGATACAACTATGGTTATCGTTACAAACACTGCAGACTTCGAAGATGTTTCATCAGTAGCGACTGGTTCAGTTGCTGAAGGTGCAGACTTCATCGCAGTTAAATAATAAGCTAGAAAAGTCGAAGCCAATTCGGCTTTTTTAGTTAAATGGCTCATAAAGAAAAGTATGAAGCAGAGTAGTCTGTACCTCCTTAAACAAGGTCTCATTTAGATTGTCTTTTGCCTAGCTTTTATTTATAATAGTATAAATAGTTATTATTGATCATAAAAGGAGATAGCTTTACCTATGGCTAAACTTTACGGAAGCTTGGAAGCTGGTGGTACAAAATTTGTTTGTGCTGTTGGCGATGAGAAATTCCAAGTCGTTGAAAAAACTCAATTCCCAACAACTACACCTTACGAAACAATTGACCGTACTATTGAATTTTTCAAACGTTATGAAGATCAATTGGCTGGAATTGCAATTGGTTCATTTGGACCAATTGATGTTGATCCAAACTCTGAAACATATGGTTTTGTGACTTCAACACCAAAACCACATTGGTCAAATGTCGACCTTCTTGGTTTGATTGCTAAAGAGTTTAATATTCCTTTCTACTTTACGACTGATGTTAACTCATCTGCTTATGGTGAGACACTTGTTCGTAAAGGTGTTAAGAGTCTTGTTTACTACACTATCGGAACTGGTATTGGAGCCGGTGCTATTCAAAATGGTGAGTTCATTGGTGGTATGGGTCACACTGAAGCTGGTCACGTATATGTACCTCTTCACCCAAATGATGTTTCCAATGAATTTAACGGAACTTGTCCATTCCACCGCGGATGTTTGGAAGGTTTGGCTGCTGGTCCATCACTTGAAGCCCGTACAGGTATTCGTGGCGAATTGATTGAGCAAAATTCTGAGGTTTGGGATGTTCAAGCTTACTACATTGCTCAAGCTGCTGTCCAGGCAACTGTGCTCTACCGTCCAGAAGTTATCGTCTTTGGGGGTGGTGTTATGGGACAAGAACACATGCTTCGTCGTGTCCGTGAAAAATTCACAGCTCTTTTGAATGGTTACCTTCCAGTGCCAGACGTGACTGAGTATATTGTGACACCTGCTGTTTCAGGTAATGGCTCTGCGACGCTTGGTAACTTTGCACTTGCCAAAGATGTAGCTGACAAACACTCACGCAAATAAGCAAAATATGTAAAATCGCTTTAAGACATGATCTTAAGGCGTTTTGCTCTATACAGGAGGATGTAATGGAACCTTTATTTTTAGATTCGCCAATGCATGAAAAAATCTGGGGAGGTAATCGACTTAAGACAGAGTTTGGTTACGATATTCCCAGTGAACACACTGGTGAATACTGGGCAATTTCTGCCCATCCTAATGGTGTATCCTATGTCAAAAACGGGAAGTATGCTGGTTTTCATCTGGCAGAACTTTACAAGGATAAACCAGAACTTTTTGGAAATCCCAAGACTAGTGTTTTTCCTTTGTTGACAAAGATTTTGGACGCTAATGACTGGCTCTCAGTACAAGTACACCCTGATGATGCTTATGGACTAGAGCATGAAGGTGAGCTAGGAAAGACAGAATGTTGGTATATTATTGATGCTGAAGAGGGTGCAGAGATTATTTATGGTCACAAGGCTAAGACCAAGGAAGAATTGGCGTCCTTAATTGAAGCAGGTGATTGGGACGGACTTTTGTCGAAAACTCCTGTTAAGAAAGGTGACTTTTTCTTTGTACCAAGTGGTACCATGCATGCTATTGGTCCAGGTATCTTGATCTTAGAGACTCAACAATCTAGCGATACCACTTACCGTGTCTATGATTTTGATCGTAGGGATGATCAGGGCAATAAACGTGAGCTTCATATTCAACAGTCTCTCGATGTCTTGAATCTAGGGGACCCAGAAAATAGCGTCCCAGCAACTGTTAAGACCTTGCAATTAGAGTCGACTTGTTTGACATCAAACTCCTTCTTCACCGTATATAAATGGAAACTCAGTGGCTTGGTTGACTTCAAGCAATCAGCTCCTTATTTGCTTTGTTCGGTACTTTCTGGAAATGGGACTATGACTATCGATTCACGCATTTATTGTCTAAAAAAAGGTGATCACTTCATTCTGCCAAATGATGTGACAGATTGGGAAATTGATGGACAATTGGAGATGATTGTCAGTCACCCTAACGAGGCTTAAGTATGAGTAATGAAAAAGTTTTAGCTGCACTATTTGAGCGTATTGAAATCGGCAAATCTTATTATTTTGAGGGAGCTTACTATCGTCTGAAAGACTATGGAGATAACATTTATGGCTTACAACGGGCCATTCCTGGTATGTGCGGTGAAAAAACGGCATCCCCTAGCATTAAATTTTACTGGAAAAATGGTGTCTTGGACTATCAATTCTACGTTGATTTTGAAGCTAGCCCTATGATAATGAAGGCCTATAGCGGCACCGACCATGCCTTCTTTGAGCAGGCTTTTGAAAATCTCTTGCATGATTTTGAGGATATCCTAGAGAGCCAAGAGAACTCTAAGAAGTAGTTTTAAAGCATTATTGTCGATATTTTCAGTGAATCTAATAAAAAAGTTTTCGTTTATTTGCAAATCCATTGTGAAAGCCCTTAAACTAGGGCTTTTTTCTTTGTCAATCCTTGAGTGATTTCTTGTTTAAAGGGGGCTTTTGTGGTAAAATATGGAGATAAAGACTGTCGAAAGGAAAAAAGATGGCAAATATATTACGCAAAATCATTGAAAATGATAAAGGCGAAATTAAGAAACTAGAAAAAACTGCCAAGAAAGTCGAGAGCTATGCTGATGCAATGGCGGCTCTTTCAGATGAAGAACTTCAGGCAAAAACAGAAGAATTTAAAAAACGATATCAAAACGGAGAAAGCCTAGACCAACTCTTGCCAGAGGCATTTGCAGTTGTTCGTGAAGGGGCAAAACGTGTCCTTGGACTTTTCCCATATCGTGTGCAAATCATGGGTGGTATCGTTCTTCACCATGGTGACGTACCAGAGATGCGTACAGGGGAAGGGAAAACCCTGACTGCGACAATGCCTGTTTACCTAAATGCTATTTCAGGTGAAGGCGTGCACGTTATCACCGTTAACGAATACCTTTCAGAGCGTGATGCGACTGAAATGGGTGAGCTTTATAGTTGGCTTGGTTTGTCAGTAGGGATTAACCTTTCAGCCAAATCACCAGCTGAAAAACGTGAAGCTTATAACTGTGACATCACTTATTCAACCAACTCAGAGGTAGGTTTCGACTATCTTCGTGATAACATGGTTGTTCGTAAGGAAAACATGGTACAACGTCCATTGAACTATGCCTTGGTCGATGAAGTTGACTCAGTTCTTATCGACGAAGCTCGTACACCATTGATCGTATCAGGTCCTGTAAGTTCAGAAACTAATCAGTTGTATCATCGTGCGGATGCTTTTGTTAAGACATTAACAGAAGATGATTATGCCATTGATATTCCAACGAAAACGATTGGTTTGAATGACTCAGGTATTGACAAGGCTGAAGAATTCTTCAACTTGGATAACTTGTACGATATTGACAATGTTGCCTTGACTCACTATATTGACAACGCCCTTCGTGCCAACTACATCATGTTGCATGATATCGACTATGTGGTCAGTCCTGAGCAAGAAATCCTTATCGTTGACCAATTTACAGGTCGTACTATGGAAGGTCGTCGTTTCTCAGATGGACTCCACCAAGCCATTGAGGCAAAAGAAGGTGTGCCAGTTCAAGAAGAAACGAAGACATCTGCCTCAATCACTTACCAAAATATGTTCCGTATGTACAAGAAATTGTCAGGGATGACTGGTACTGGTAAAACTGAGGAAGATGAATTCCGTGAAATTTATAACATGCGAATCATTCCGATTCCAACCAACCGTCCAATTCAACGTATTGACCATGATGACCTTCTTTACCCTACCTTGGATGCTAAATTCCGCGCTGTGGTACAAGATGTTAAACGTCGTTATGAAAAGGGGCAACCAGTCCTTGTTGGTACGGTTGCCGTTGAAACATCTGACTTGATTTCTAAGATGTTGGTTGAAGCAGGTATTCCTCATGAAGTGCTTAATGCCAAGAACCACGAAAAAGAAGCGCATATTATCATGAATGCGGGTCAACGTGGTGCCGTTACGATTGCGACCAACATGGCCGGTCGTGGTACCGACATCAAACTTGGTGAAGGGGTTCTTGACCTTGGTGGACTCTGTGTCATTGGTACAGAGCGTCACGAAAGCCGTCGTATCGATAACCAGTTGCGTGGTCGTGCGGGACGTCAAGGGGACCCAGGAGAATCTCAATTCTATCTTTCACTTGAAGACGAATTGATGCGTCGCTTCGGTTCTGATCGTATCAAGCAAGTCTTGGAACGTTTGAATGCTGATGATGAGGATATTGTTATCAAATCACGTATGTTGTCACGCCAAGTGGAAGCGGCTCAAAAACGTGTCGAAGGAAATAACTACGATACTCGTAAACAAGTCCTTCAGTACGATGACGTTATGCGTGAACAACGTGAAATCATCTACGCTGAGCGTTATGATGTTATCACAGCGGAACGTGACCTTGAACCTGAGATTAAGGCTATGATTAAGCGTACGATTAACCGTACGGTAGATGGTCACAGCCGCAATGATCAAGAGGAAGCTCTTAAAGGTATCTTGAACTTTGCTCGTCAGGCCTTGGTTCCTGAGAATGCCATCTCACTTGAAGATTTACAAGAAGTGGGAGAGGTAACGAAACGTAGTGTTAATTATGACGCTATTAAAGTTTACTTGAATGAGTTAGCAGATGATGTTTATGCTCGTCAAATCAAGAAATTGCGTTCAGAGGAAGCTATCCGTGAATTCCAAAAAGTCTTGATTTTGATGGTTGTTGATAACAAGTGGACGGACCACATCGATGCTCTAGATCAATTACGTAATGCCGTTGGTTTGCGTGGTTATGCACAAAACAACCCAATCGTTGAGTATCAATCTGAAGGGTTCAAGATGTTCCAAGATATGATTGGGGCAATTGAATATGATGTGACACGTACAATGATGAAAGCACAAATTCATGAGCAATCTCGTGAAAATGTGAATGAACGTGTTTCGACAACAGCAACAGGCAATATCCAGGCCCACCAAGCAGATGCTAATGGTCAAGAAATTGACTTTAGTAAGGTTGGTCGTAATGACTTCTGTCCATGTGGCTCTGGTAAGAAATTTAAAAATTGTCACGGTCGTAAACAATTTTAGGAAAAAAATAGGTAATTATTATGGTTTTTAAAGCAGTAAGTGAAAAAATTGATTTTGATGCAGTTAAAGAA
Source organism: Streptococcus sp. HMSC065H07 (assembly GCF_001837325.1). Taxonomy (NCBI): domain Bacteria; kingdom Bacillati; phylum Bacillota; class Bacilli; order Lactobacillales; family Streptococcaceae; genus Streptococcus; species Streptococcus sp. HMSC065H07. Next base: position 18,439 of record NZ_KV832044.1, on the reverse strand, counting down.
TCAACTACATTAACAGGTGAAGCCCTTGCCAAGAAACAAGCTCGTGATAAAGAGCTTGAAGCAATCATCAAGGGTGAAGATGACCGTACGCTTTTGGTTATTGGTCCATGTTCATCTGATAATGAAGAAGCTGTTCTTGATTATGCTCACCGTTTGGCTAAACTTCAAGAAGAAGTTAAAGATAAAGTCTTTATGGTTATGCGTGTCTATACAGCTAAACCTCGTACAAATGGTGATGGCTATAAAGGACTTGTACACCAACCTGATGCTGAAGGGAAACCAAACCTAATTAACGGTATCAAGGCTGTGCGTAACCTTCACTACCGTGTTATCACTGAAACTGGTATCACAACTGCTGACGAAATGCTTTACCCAGAAAATCTTCCTTTGGTAGATGACCTTGTGTCATACATTGCCGTTGGTGCACGTTCTGTAGAAGACCAACAACACCGTTTTGTTGCGTCAGGTATTGATGTTCCAACTGGTATGAAGAATCCAACATCAGGGAACCTTAACGTGATGTTTAACGGTATCTACGCCGCACAAAACAAACAAAACTTCCTCTTTAACGGTGAAGAAGTTGAAACTCCAGGGAACCCATTGGCACACGTTATTCTTCGTGGTTCAACGAATGAATATGGTAAAAACGTACCTAACTTCTACTATGATGATGTGCTTGAAACAATTGAACACTATGAACAAATGGGCCTTGAGAATCCATTCATCGTTATTGATACAAACCATGATAACTCAGGTAAACGTTACTTGGAACAAATCCGTATCGTTCGCCAAACCTTGATTAACCGTGACTGGAATGAAAAAATCAACAAAGTTGCACGTGGTTTCATGATTGAATCTTACCTTGAAGATGGTCGTCAAGATGCACCAGATGTCTATGGTAAATCAATCACTGACCCATGTCTTGGTTGGGATAAGACAGAAGAATTGATTCGTGAAATCCACGATACTTTGTCAAAATAATAAGGTAACAGAAACCATATATGGGGAGTGAACCGTTTGGATGACCAAGCGGTTCGCTCTCTTTTCACAAAGAGAGGGAAATAAATGGGAATTCATCAAAATAGTCCGCTGATTGATGTAGCGGAAGTAAGGAAATTACACGCTCTTACGGGAGACGCTTTAGTAACTAAACAAGCTAATGATGAGGCTTTGGCAAAAATCATCAAGGGTGAGGACAAACGTCTTCTCTTGGTTATTGGTCCATGTTCATCCGACAATGAAGAAGCGGTCCTTGATTATGCTCACCGTTTGGCCAAACTTCAGGAAGAAGTGAAAGATAAAATCTTTATTGTTATGCGTGTTTATACAGCCAAACCACGTACTAATGGAGATGGTTATAAGGGGCTTATCCACCAACCAGACGCAGAGGGTGATGTAGACCTTCTTGCTGGAGTTAAGGCGGTTCGCCATCTTCAGTCACGTATTATTACTGAAACAGGCCTTCCAATCGCTGATGAGATGCTTTATCCGTCAAATCTTTCCTTCTTTGATGACCTGCTTAGCTACCACGCTGTTGGAGCACGTTCGGTTGAGGACCAAGAGCACCGCTTTGTAGCTTCAGGTATTGATGTGCCAATTGGTTTGAAGAACCCAACGTCAGGAAATTTGAATGTCATGTTTAATGGTATCTATGCTGCGCAGAACCAACAGCATTTCCTTTACAATGGCGCTGAAGTTAAAACAGATGGTAACCCACTCGCTCACGCTATCTTGCGTGGTGCCAACAATGAAAATGGACAGAACATTGTCAACTACCATTACGAAGACTTGGTTAAGGCTTTGGACAAGTATAGTGCATTTAATTTGGAAAACCCATTTATTCTTGTTGATACAAACCATGATAACTCAGGTAAAAACTTCATGGAACAAGTTCGTATTGTGCGTGAAGTCCTTCTTAACCGTGAGTGGGATGAACGTATCGCGGATACCGTGCGTGGCTTTATGATTGAGTCTTACCTTGAGGATGGTCGTCAAGACACACCTGAAGTTTATGGTAAATCAATTACAGATCCATGTCTTGGTTGGGATAAGACAGATAGCCTTATTCGTGAAATCCACAATCGACTTTCGTTATAATTATGATTTTTGGACATGGTATAGACTTGCAGGAAATTTCAGCTGTAAAAAAGGCTTATGACCGCAATCCACGCTTTGCAAAAAAGGTATTGACACCAAAAGAGTGGGAGCGTTTTGAATCCCTTTCTGGTAATCGTCAGATGTCCTATTTAGCAGGGCGCTGGGCCGGTAAGGAAGCATTTTCAAAGGCTTGGGGTACTGGTATTGGAGCAGTCGGCTTTAAGGATATTGAAATATTGACCAATGACAAGGGAGCTCCAGTGGTGACCCAATCACCTTTTGAAGGCAAGGTTTTTATCTCGATTTCCCATAGCGGTGATTTTGTTCAGGCAAGTGTCATTTTAGAAAAAAACTAAGAGATAGATGTTGGAAGAGGATAGCTTATGATTTCAAGTTTACATCGACCAACCTTGGCAAAGGTTGATCTATCAGCAATTTCAGAAAATATTGAACAAGTGGTTAGTCACATCCCTAAACAGGTAAAGACTTTTGCAGTTGTTAAGGCCAATGCTTATGGTCATGGCACTGTCGAAGTGGCCAAGCATGTATCTAAGCAGGTGGATGGTTTTTGTGTTTCCAACCTAGACGAGGCGCTTGAACTTCGTCAAGCTGGCTTGGAACAACCGATACTTATTTTAGGAGTAGTCTTGCCAGACGAGGTTCCTTTGGCTATTCAAGAAAACATCACGCTGACGATAGCTTCCCTTGAGTGGTTGGAAATGACTAAGAATCAAGGGCTTGATTTGACTGGTTTAACCTGTCATATTAAGGTTGATTCAGGTATGGGCCGTATTGGGGTGCGTAGCCTAGAGGACGCAGATAACTTGATTGCTGGTCTGAAATCACTTGGTGCGGATGTCGAAGGTATTTTTACTCATTTTGCAACGGCTGATGAGGCAGATGATAGTAAATTCAAGCGTCAATTGGCCTTCTTCACGGATTTGGTTAATAACTTGGTGGACCGTCCTCGCTTGGTACACGCTAGCAACTCTGCGACAAGCATCTGGCATGCAGAAACAGTCTTTAATGCGGTGCGTCTGGGTGTCGTCATCTATGGTCTCAATCCTAGTGGCAGTGCTTTAGACCTTCCATATAGGATTCGTCCTGCTTTAAGTTTGGAGACTGCACTTGTTCATGTTAAGGTCCTGCCAGCAGGTCAAGATGTGGGTTATGGTGCAACCTATACGACGACAGCTGATGAGGTTATTGGAACCATTCCGATTGGCTATGCGGATGGTTGGACCAGGGATTTACAAGGTTTCCACGTTATTGTGGATGGACAGCTTTGTCCTATTGTTGGGCGTGTGTCTATGGACCAGATTACCGTTCGTCTTCCTAAGGTTTATCCCCTAGGAACTCCTGTCACTCTTATGGGTGAAAATGGGGGAGCAAGTATTACTGCGACAGAGGTGGCTGAAAAACGTGGTACTATCAACTATGAAGTTCTTTGTTTACTTAGTGACCGTGTACCTCGTAGCTATGATTAATATCAATAAAAAGAGAAATCCAGTTTGATGCTGGATTTTTTGGTTTTAGTGAAGACCATTTTCATGTGTTATAATAGCTGATAAGGCTTCCTTTTTCACGGGAAGAAGAACACGATAGAAATGATAGAGGATATGATTCAACTAGATTCACCAATTGCGGATTTGAAAGGCTTTGGGCCTAAGTCCGCTGAAAAATTTATCAAATTAGATTTACACACGGTTGGGGACCTCTTGCTTTATTTTCCTTTCCGATATGAGGATTTTAAGAGTAAGTCTATCTTTGAACTGATGGATGGCGAAAAGGCTATTATTACGGGAACAGTGGTGACGCCTGCCAATGTGCAGTATTATGGCTTTAAACGGAATCGTCTGAGTTTTAAAATCAAGCAAGGAGAGGCTGTGATTGCCATTAGTTTCTTCAACCAGCCTTATCTTGTGGACAAGATTGAGATGGGGGCAGAAGTGGCTATTTTTGGCAAATGGGACCAGAAGAAGTCTGCTGTGACTGGTATGAAAGTTCTGGCTCAAGTTGAGGACGATATGCAACCAGTCTACCATGTGGCCCAGGGTGTTAGTCAGGCCCAACTGATAAAGGCCATAAAGGCAGCTTTTGATAGTGGGGCCCTTAATTTGTTGGAGGAAAATCTCCCTCAGGTGCTGCTGGACAAGTACCGTCTCATGGGACGTCAAGAGGCTGTGCGTGCCTTGCATTTTCCGAAAGGTTTGGCTGAATATAAGCAGGCTCTACGTAGGACCAAGTTTGAGGAGCTCTTTTATTTCCAGATGAATTTACAGGTGCTGAAGGCTGAAAATAAGTCCGAAACCAATGGTCTAGCAATTGCTTACGATAAAGCCAAAATCAAAGCCAAAATTGCAGCATTACCATTCCCCTTAACAGAGGCCCAACAGCGTAGTTTATCGGAAATCCTAGCTGATATGAAATCTGGGGCTCATATGAACCGTCTCTTGCAAGGAGATGTGGGCTCAGGGAAAACAGTTATCGCTAGCTTGGCTATGTATGGGGCTTATACGGCAGGATTTCAGTCTGCCCTCATGGTACCGACGGAAATCTTAGCAGAGCAGCATTATCAGAGTTTACAGGGCCTTTTTCCTGAGTTAGAGGTAGTGCTCCTAACTTCTGGAATGAAGGCCGCGGATAAGAAAGTAGCTCTTTCCAGAATCGAATCTGGGGAGGCTCAGATGATTGTGGGAACCCACTCGTTGATTCAAGATGCAGTGACTTATCATAGTCTTGGGTTAGTCATTACTGATGAACAGCACCGATTTGGAGTTAATCAACGTCGTATTTTCCGTGAGAAGGGTGACAATCCTGATGTCCTCATGATGACGGCAACCCCCATTCCTAGGACTTTGGCGATCACTGCCTTTGGGGAGATGGATGTATCTATCATTGACCAGATGCCAGCTGGACGTAAGCCCATCATCACCCGTTGGGTTAAACATGAGCAGTTAGATACTGTATTGACTTGGATTAAGGGGGAGTTGGAAAAAGATGCTCAGGTCTATTTTATTTCTCCTCTGATTGAAGAGTCTGAGGCTCTTGATTTGAAAAATGCCGTTGCTCTTCACCAGGAACTCACAGAGTTCTTTGGGGATTCAGCTACAGTAGCTCTGATGCACGGTCGTATGAAAAATGATGAAAAAGACCAAATTATGCAAAATTTCAAGGACAGAAAATCTCAGATTTTAGTATCGACCACAGTTATCGAAGTAGGGGTTAACGTGCCAAATGCTACAGTTATGGTCATTATGGATGCGGATCGTTTTGGACTTAGCCAGCTTCACCAGCTTCGAGGGCGTGTAGGTCGTGGCGATAAGCAGTCCTACTGTGTTTTGGTGGCTAATCCTAAAAATGATACTGGTAAAAAACGCATGCAGGCCATGTGTGAGACCACGGATGGCTTTGTTCTAGCTGAGGAGGATCTTAAAATGCGTGGCTCAGGTGAAATCTTTGGGACACGTCAGTCAGGTATTCCTGAATTTCAGGTGGCCGATATTGTGGAAGACTACAATATCTTAGAGGAAGCCAGACGGGTGGCTAGCCAAATTGTATCTGACCCTAACTGGCGAGAGAATCCTGAATGGCAGGTGCTAGGGGCACATTTGAGAAGCCAAGGCGAGTTTGATTGAGGAGGAAACCAATGAACAAAAGACGGTTAAAACTCGATTTTTTTGCTATCTTGCATCCCTTGTTTCTTATGATGTTAGGTCTTATATTTTATTTTTTCGCCTTCATCTTGATTTGGTTTATTACCGAATTGACAAAGCTGATAGAAGGAAAGACAGACTTTCATACCCTATATCTTTATTCACTTCTTATCTCTCTAGCTTGTTCGATATTACTGATTATGTACGTCGCGGGTCTTATAGCTCAACTGATTATCCATATACAGCATCAAAAGGAAAGAACGCTTTTGCCAGTCTGGTGCATGCTTACAGCTGTACTGATGCTTGTGCCCCTATTCGAAGATTTTAGTATCTTAGGCTCGTCCTGGAATTTTAAAGGGTATTTTCTTTCCATAGTTGCTTACCTTGCCTATCTTTTTACAAAGCTACCCAAGGTTATTGAAAGTTACCGCTATCATGCGACAATTCGCTATGCCGTTTGGGTCGCTCTGGTCTTGGGAATTATTTTATCCATGCTTTAGACAGAAAAACTCTCAGTGAAAGCACTGAGAGTTTTAAGTTTCCTTCAAGTTTATTACAAGCTTTCTTTAAGTTAGAGACCCTATAATAAAACCATCAAAACGAGATAGGTTTTGATAATAAAACGTTTTGGCCAAACCATTCCTACTAAGGAGGACATAACAATGACAGTAAAAATCAAAGTAACCTACAACCCAAATTTCCAAAAGGATCCTCAAGACTTTAAGTTTTATCAAAACTAATATTGTGGCTAGGAAGAGGCTAAATTTACCCATATTCTACAACTTTCATCCCTCATTTTCCAAAATCCCTTTTTTCCTTTTTTTCATTAGGTAGAATCCCTCTTCTTAAACTCATAAAAAGTCTAGACGGAAGCATGACCAGTCTAGGTGATTAAAATAAGTAAGCTAACCAGTTGAGATTTTCTTGACTGGTTTTTATTTTTTGATTTTTAGACAAAAAATATCGAAAAACGATAAAAATGTGTTGACAAGGAGAAATAAAGAGTGTAATATATAATTATCGATAAACGATAATAAGTTTTCGATAAAGACAATCTTATTCGCGAAAAAGAGAAATTATTTACTAAAACTATTTAACAAAGGAAAAACTTATCATGAAAACACTTAAACCAATCATCAACGCTCTTCTTATTCTTCTTATGGCAATCTACGGTCTTGCAATGCTTGCTTTACTTATCCTTCCTTTTGTGGATGTGACTAATCTTTTCCCAGGTGCTGAGGTTCATTACCTTTCTGGATGGGGTTACTGGCTAGTCGCAGAGTTACAATTTGCCTTCTATCTTGCCTTGATTTGTCTTCTTCGTAAAGAGCTTAAAGACTTTACTTGGAAGGCACTTTGGACAGAAGATTTCTCTCTCTTCTTGAAAAAGGCTGCTCTCTTAACCTTTGTGCCATCAGCCTTGAATATCTTCTTGCAGTTGGGAACGACAGATCACCTAGTAATGGACTTCAGCACATCAGTTTGGATCTTCTTGGTCTCTCTAGCTTGTGATGCTATCCGTCTTCGTAAGGGACAAACAGCTGTCAAATAATTGAATGTATCTTAGTTGAAAAGTAGTAAAATCTTATCTATAAACTAGTATTTTATATTGATATTCGATATAATTGATACTGTTAATAGTTAGCTGCTGATTTAGTATAAGGTCAAGGGCTCCTAGAGGCACCTTGGCTTTTTCTAGTCTATACTCCCAAAAAATCAAAATGTATTTACAATCGAGGTAACACATGACAACTATCTTATTCTATTTTTTAATCGTCCTAGCCTTGGCTGGCTCTAGTTATTATGGTTGGAAATCGGCTAAAAGTGCTAAAAATCGTCAAGAAACGCAAGAACAGAAACGTCTGCGTAGTGTTCTCCTGTTCGTTAATGTCCTCCTTTTTGCGGGTTTTTTAAGTCTTGTTATTACTATTCTTAATGATGCCTTTATCCTGACTGGTCATGAAGGACTCTTACAACAAGGTTTGCGTATGCTTCTCGGCTCGGGAGTTACCGTGAAAAGTAGTAGCACTAGTCTGACGCTTTTTGCAGCAACCATTGATTTCCTTCGTATGGTAGTCAACATAGGTTTCTTGTTGTGCCTACGTGCCTTTTTGATTAACCTTTATCGTTCTGATATTTTCATCTCTAAAAATGCTAAGTTGGTTCGTTGGTCAGCGCATTTGCTAGTTCTTGGGGCTTTTATCAATAATGGTATCTTTACGTTTGGAACAGGCAACCAGAGTTATAGTTTCTTTAACATCAGTTATTTGCTAGTTAGCTTTGTCCTCTATGCTGTCGCTATGATTTTGACTAAGGCTAATGCCATTGCTGAGGAAAATGAGTATACGATTTAGGAGGGGCTTATGATTATTGTCAATTTGGACGTTGAACTTGCCAAGAAGAAGATGCGCTCGGGTGAGCTGGCAGAACGGATTGGTATTACCCCAGCCAATCTCTCGGTTCTTAAGACAGGAAAGGCCAAGGCAATCCGTTTTACAACACTGGACGCTATTTGTAAAGAGTTAGATTGCCAACCAGGAGATATTCTTGAATATAGACCAGACGAAGAAAACTAAAAGCCTGAAGCAGTTCAGTCACTTCTATAGTGACCATGCTTCAAGCTTTTTTTATTTTTTCTTCAACCATGCGACCAGGGCTAGACTGGCTAGCACGGTACCACAGACCATGGTGATATGTGTTTTTGAGAGTGTCATCGTTTTATAAGTCTATAAACTCATTCAAATCTATTATTTCATCAAATTGTTGGTTAATTCTATCTGTGTCTACATGTGTGATGTAAATAATTAATTTACTCGTTTGTAAAAGTCGATTCTCTATTTTGGATAAGGTTTCAAGGTCAATACCAGAAGAAAATTCATCTAAAAATAAGATATCCGTCTTCATCAATAAGGCTCTTGCCAAAGCAACTCTCTTGGCTTCTCCACCTGAAAGTTTTATGGCATCATTTGAAAGCATTAACTCTAAAGACTCTTTATTAGCCCACTTAGATAATTCTACAAATTTCAATGTCTCAAACAGTTCCTCTTCTGAAACATCCTCAGAAAATAGAGTAAGATTATCACGAAGTTTTGCATTGAACATATGGGGGTGTTGGGGTACATAAGCTACATTATCAAAGATACTACTTTCTTTGATTCTTTTGACATCAATACCATTAATTTTAACTGTTCCTGTATAATCGTTATACTCTCGTAGGATTGCTTTTAATAGTGTGGTTTTACCTGTTCCACTCTTTCCTTTTAATAGATACTTCTTATGTTTATAAAACTGCCCATTAAAGAGTATAGATTTCAAATTATTGTTAATACGAAAATTATCGAATGAAATAACTTCAATACATTCCAGATTATTAAGATCTTCATCTGCAACTTGAAATTCATTAGAAAGAGTCTCTATAGTCTTCTTACCACTAATGAATTTAGCTAACAAATCAGAAGAAGCATAGATTGGGTAAGAAATCCTGACTAATAATTGTGAGAATGCTATTAAACTCCCTAATGTCAGTTGACTATTTATAATTAATAGTCCCCCAATAATCCAACTCCCAAAATAAAGAACATTTGAAAACAGCTGATTTAAACTGATAACAACATATTGAGATTTTTCAACATTTGTTTGGCGTTTAAGTAACTTTAAAGTTTGACTATCAAAGACTCTATTAATGTCGAAACTCTTGTTTGCAATTTTCCAATCAGGTATACCTTCGATGAGATCTTGAATAGCTGATACTGAAGTATTAGTAGTTTCAATTAACTCTTCTTGTTTCTTTTCTAAAGGAGTTTTAAAGAGTACAGCTACAAAAAGATTTGGTAGGCTTAAAAGCAGAGTTAAAGCTGCTAATAAAGGATTAAGGTAGAGAGAAACAATTATGGCAATAATTAATTGGCAGATTAAGTAGCCACCCCAGTATACGGAATAAAAATAATTAAATTCAATTTGATCTATTTGAGTAGTTAATGAGGCTAGAAGTTTGTCATTTTTATTTCCTGTGAGTAACTCTAAAGGTGTTTTCTGAATACCTTGGAAAATAACATTCCTATAAGCATATGCAGACTTCTTACTAATGATTGCTGTTAGTGATTGTTGAAAATAGTAGATAAGTGTTTGAATCAACAAGAACACAACTACAAAAATAGATGTAACAACATAGCGACCCACTCCAAGTTTGATAGAGTCAATGATTAGTTGCATCAAATAGGCTTCACTTACCATTGCAATAGACAATAAGATAGTAAGTATTGAATATACTAGGATATCTTTTTTAACAACTTTATAAACAGATTTCATTAGTCTCTCCTTGGTTATAGATACTGCAATATTATCACCGTAGCTTATGCGTGTCAATATAATGTATTGTTATTTTATTTAAAAATATACAATATAAGTATATAGAAAAGGCTTGAAACATGCTGAAGAAGCATCTCTCAAGCCTTTTGTACTATTATAGAGTATAGTTAGTTGAATGTTTTTGATATGTAATGTTCAACTCTTAAAGCCATTTCCTTATTGTCATCTAGGTGCTTGTAAATATAGAGAGCATTATCAAAATATTCTTTAGCTTCATTTTGATCAGAAAAATCTTCACAAATGTTACCTAACAATAGATACAAATCTGCAAGTAAATAAGTCGATTTGAACTCTTTACATATTTTTATAGTTAGAGATAGTTTTTTAATGGCCTCTTCAGTTTTACTCTGGAGCCATAAGTAGCGTCCTAAATTGTAATTGAACTTAATGGCTAATTCTAACTCTTCTATTGTTATTAGACTCAGTTGCTCAACTCTTACAGACAAATCATTTTCAATTTCCTTAAAACGATCCAAGTTCTTTGTCTCATAATAGAAATTAAATAGACTATTTAAAATTTGAAGATAGTGTATATCAGTCTCCTTAAGTTGCTTGATAGCTTTTTCTAACCTAGAAATTCCTTCTTCTTTTTGGTTATAAAAGTAAAAGTCGAGTAGCGAGGCAATCCATTCCATATATATCTTGTCTGAAAGTGGTAGACGATGTGAGGTTTCTTTTTCTAATTCATAGATATAATTTAAAGACTCATAATCTCTCTGCGTAATAAACGTTTTTGATAACTTTTTGAAATTATTGAGCTTGTTACTGTCACTTGAAATTTGCTCATCAAAGAAATAATCCATACTGACATTTAATTTTCTAGATAACTCATGAAGAAGCACTGAACCGGGAATATATTCCCCATTCTCGAGGCGACTAATTTGTCCTTGTTTGCAGATTCCTTCTGCTAACTCTTTTTGTGACATCTTCAATTCTTTTCTTCTGTTCTTTATTCTAGATGCTAATAATGTGCTCATAGTTATCCCTTTCTCAGCTAATAGGCACTATCTATTTTATCACTAAATATAATAAAAAATTAAACAAGAATACATATTTGAATATTATAGTAAAAAGCCTGAAGCAGTTCAGTCACTTCTATAGTGACCATGCTTCAAGCTTTTTTTATTTTTTCTTCAACCATGCGACCAGGGCTAGACTGGCTAGCACGGTACCACAGACCATGGCGATATGTGTTTTTGAGACTGTCAGCTCATAGTGGAAATCTTTATTTTCCAATTTATCGGTTGCTTCAATACTAAGTTTCATGTCTTATCCCTCGATATAGTCTTTCAATTCTTGGTCTTTAAGTCCCGCACTGAGTGCGATGAGGAGTTTGAGGCGAGCCTTTGGTGCGTTGAGTTCTTTAACAAACATAACGCCAGCTTCTTGGAGTTTGACTCCCCCGCCTTCATAGGCGTAGACAGGTTCGGCGATACCGTTGAAGCAGCGGGAAACGAGCACAACAGGGACTCCTTTTTCCATAAGATTTGTGATTTCTCTTGCAGCCAATGGTGGGAGATTTCCGGCACCTAGTGCCTCGATAACCACGCCATCAATCTTTTCAGGGTCTAGGAGACTGATGATTCCATCTCCGATACCCATCCCAGCATAGGCCTTGATGATTGGTACTGTTCCTGTGATTTGTTCCAAGTCAAAGCGTACACGAGGCTCAGCAGTTTTGAACCAGAGGATGTCATGCTTCATGATGATGCCTAGTGGACCATGAGTTGGTGTGTGGAAGGTTGCCACGTTTGTGGTATGGGTCTTAGTCACATACTTGGCTGCATGGATTTCATCATTCATAACGACCAGGATTCCTTTGTCAGTGGCCTTGTCGTCGCTAGCAACACGTAGGGCTGAGAGATAGTTATAGACTCCGTCGCTTCCTAGTTCGTTCGACGAACGCATGGCACCAGTTAGGACGATTGGAATCTCAGGGACGGCCATGGTGTCTAGGAAGTAGGCTGTCTCTTCCAGAGTATCTGTTCCGTGGGTGATGACCACACCATCATATTGCCCAGCTGTTTCCTTGATTTTTTTGTAAATATCCAGCATGTGGTAGGGTGTGATATGCGGGCTGGGGATATTAAGAAAATCGAGAACGGTTAGTTCTAAATTGTCTAAATCAAGTCCCACATGGTTCATGGGATTATCAGCGTTTTGGCTGACCTTGCCATCATTATCCGCTGACATGGAAATTGTTCCTCCAGTGTGAAGAACTAGGATTTTTTTTGTCATTTATATTACTCACCATTATATTATATGTTATAATTTATTTTAGCATAAAATGTGAGAAGGAGGGGAGCTCTGTGGCCATTAAAGCAGTCTTTTTTGATATTGATGGGACTTTTCTAAATGACCGAAAACGTGTGTCAAGTTCAACCAAAAAAGCTATCAGTCAAATGAAGGAAGATGGTATCTTGGTTGGTTTGGCAACAGGTCGTGGTCCAGGATTTGTTCAGCCTTTCATGGATAATCTGGGTCTGGATTTTGCAGTCACTTATAACGGTCAGTATATTTTGACTCACGACAAGATCCTTTATCAAAACCAGCTCCCTAAATCAACAGTCTACAACTTGATTCGCTATGCCACCAAGCACCGTAGAGAGATTTCTCTAGGGACTAGTACAGGTCTTGTTGGTTCCAATATTATCAGTATGGGGACGAGTAAGTTTGGACAAATCGTCAGCCGTATTGTCCCTAAGTCCTGGGCTAAGATGGTGGAGCGTAGTTTCAAGTCTTTGATTCGTCGTTTCAAGCCACAAAGCATTGAAACCCTTAAAACTATCATGCGTGAGCCTATTTATCAGGTAGTTATGGTAGCGACGGTGGGTGAAACACAAGATATTGAAGAAAAATTTCCTCATGTGAAGATTACCCGCTCAAGTCCTTACTCAGCCGATATTATTTCAGCGGATCAATCTAAGTTGAAAGGTATCGCTCATCTAGGTGAGGTTTTTGGTTTCGAACTCAGTGAGGTTATGGCCTTTGGGGATTCGGAAAATGACCTAGAAATGCTGTCTGGCGTCGGCGTTGGTGTTGCCATGGGAAATGGTGAAGACGAACTGAAAGACCAGGCTACCCATGTCACTGATACTAATAACCAGAATGGGATTGCCAAAGCCTTGTCACACTATGGTTTGATTCACTTTGAAACAGAGAATTCATTTACCAGTGATGATGACAACTTCAACAAGGTTAAGGATTTCCACCATTTGATGGATGGCTCAACTACCGACATGCCTCGTGTTTACGGTATTGAGGAAGCTAGTCACCGTTCGGATTTCAAGTTGGAAGAAATTGTCGAATTTCTTTATGCTTCATCAGGTGGGGACAAGCGTGTCTTTGGTCAGGCTGTTCTGGATTTGCATGCTGCCCTTGATAAGGCAGCCCTCAAAGTTAGTTCTAAAGAGCACTCAGAGTCAACTATGGTTGGTCAGGTGGATGCATTGACTGACTTGCTTTACTTGACCTATGGCTCATTTGTCCTTATGGGGGTAGATCCTAAGCCTTTCTTTGATACGGTTCATGAGGCTAATATGGGTAAAATTTTCCCAGATGGCAAGGCTCACTTTGATCCTGTGACTCACAAAATTCTTAAACCAAGTGATTGGGAAGCGCGATTTGCACCAGAACCACACATTAAACGTGAGCTAGATCGTCAGATTCAAAAATCTCTACAAAGAAGTAAATAAGAAGTTATAAAGGTTTGGACAGTTTGCTCCGAACCTTTTTCTAATAAAAATGACATTTATTAATGGATTTATTTGTGATAAAATAAAGTCATTCTATGTATTTTTAAGGAGATTATTATGACTAAAGCAGATTGGTTAGATTTTTTTGAAGCCATCAATGGTCGTTCAGCGACTGAAGAAGAAATTGCAGCAGCACTAGCAGCTGGTGAGTTTCAAGATGACGCACCAGCACAACCAGCATTTGCTGATGTTCAAGAAACACCAGTACAAGAAGCGCCAGCGCAACCAGCTTTCGCTAGTGCCAAAGAAACACCAGCACAAGAGGCGCAGCCACAACCAACTTTCGCTGGTGCACAAGAGGCGCAACAACAACCGACTTTCGCTGGTGCACAAGAAGCACAACCGCAAGCTCCTTTTGCAAATGCTCAGGCTGCTCAAGCACAACCAACCTTTGCAGGGGCTCAAACAGCTCCAGTCCAAGGAGTGCCAAATCAAGCAGTGCAACCACAAGCTGGTTTTGCGAATGCTCAAGCTGGTCAACAAACAGCTTTTGCTAACGGTCAACCTCTTCAACCAGGTCAAAACGTTCAATTTATCAATGGCCAAGCCGTAGTTGTTCCAGCACAACCATCAGCATTTGCGACAACTTTCAAAAACTACTGGACATGGTTGCTTAATGCATGGCGTCGTCCAGCTGACATGACAGATTATGGTAAACACAATGGTTGGCTTAACTATATCTTCTTGTCACTCTTCACTGGACTTGCATCCTTTGCAATTTTGAGCGCTATGGCACGTAAAGTGGTTAACTCAATTGTGTCAACCACAAATGTACTGTCTAGTATGTTTGGTTCTTATGGAACAGATGCTTACTCATCTCCAGTTTCAAGTCATACATCTAGCATTGGTTTTGGAGCCTTCTTTGCAAGCATCCTAGCTGCCTTCCTCTTTATCTTTGCCTTTATCTTGGCAGGATTTGTAACACGTAAGGCCATCTTCCGTGATCCTGAGACTACTTTCTTGAATAGCTTTGACCGTTTTGGTCGCTTGACATCATTGGCATTGCCAATCTTGCTAGTAACAATCTTGTTGGGAGCTATTGGACTTGTTGCCTTCCCAGGATTCTTGTTCTATGTTGTTTACTTCTTATTTGCAATTGCTAATCTATTTACAATTGTTCCTGTAACAACAGCGTGGAAGGCTGATAAGTTCTATCAAATGATTTTGGCAGCACTTTTGAATGGTGTGATTTTGTCAATCTTGTTTGCAATCGTATTTGCTATCATGTCATCATTTTTAGTAGGTCTTCTATTCTAAGTAAACCTCTGACGATTTTTGAAAAAGCAAGTTTATAGGAGTCTTTATGGCAACAAAAGAAAAGTGGATCGATTTATTTGAAAAGGCAGTTGGTCGTCCGCCCCATGCTTTGGAGATTGAAGAAGGCCAGAAAGCAGACTTTGACTTAAAGGCTATTAAAGGCATTGCGGCAATGGGCTTGGACCAAGAGGCCACTCCTTCTGAACCAACAGAAGAAGTTGATGAGTATGACGTTGCCGAGGAAGTGTTTGAAGATGTACCGCTTGGTGATGAAGAGGAAACGACTCCTTTAGAAATTGAGGAGCTTTCACCAGTATCTCAAGCAGATCAAGGTCAAACTGAAGAGAATTCAGAGGCCGCTTCTAAAGAAGCACAAGCCATCTGGATGAAGGCTTTTAAAACCTATGTTGGACGTCAGCCTCTTCCTGAGGAATTCCTACTTGGTAAGTCTTCAGGTTATGATGTGTCAACCATCCATCAGTTTATCTCAGATGGTAAGGCAGCGAAACCAGCCAAGCCAGCCATGGCTAAAGGAAAGAAAATCCTGATTATTGCTGGTGTTGTTGCAGCAGTCTTAGCGCTAGCTGGTTACGGCTTTGGTTCTTATTACTACTCACGTGGTCAAGTAGCAGAGCGTTATGAAGCAGCAGCTAAGAAGAGTTTTAAAGATAGCTTGGAATACCAAGTATGGTCTGATACTAAAAAGGAAATTAAAACATCCGAAGTCAAGTACACAGACACTAAAAGTACACAAGCCTATAGCAAGAGCCAACTCCTGTCTGGCGAACGTATGCAAAAGGTTGGACGTCAGTTCCTTATTTTTCCTAAGTGGAGAGTCGTGGTAGATCCTGGAACGGTTGATTTAACCGTTAATACAGCTGATTTGAATGTGACTATTAACGGGGTTTCTTATGCGACTACAGATGGCAATAACTACACGGCTAAATTGAACCATCTCTATCCAGGAACTTACAATTTTGTGGCTTCTGGTAAGGTCAATGACCAAGATATCACGGTCTCATCTGAGGAAAATGTGACCTCTAAAACAGAAGTCAACCTTTCTGTAGAGTATCTTAGCTTTACCGTTAAGTCTAATCTTAAGGACGGAGACCTCTACGTTGGTGGTACGAAAGTTGGAACCCTTAACTCAGGGAAACTAGATGTTAACAAGGTAGCAGTAGCAGGTTCATCAGCTGTTTATGTTAAGAAGAATTTCGAAGATGGTAGCTCTATTAAAACAGAGACATTGTCTATTAAGAAAATCTCTGAAGGTCAAACGGTTACTCTAGATGCTGATGGTGTTCTTGACCGTGATACGGCAGATCGTCTAATGACCGCTGCTTACGGTAAATTTGGTAGCTACGCTTCTAATCACAACACGACACCAGATGGTGTATCCGACATTTTCCTTAATGGTACTGATGATACCATGTATAAGGATGTAACGGCTGATATTGATAAAAATACTACGGGTGCCAAAAACCGAGCTGCCGATAGTATTACCTTCTCAGACGTAGACGTAACAGAGGTTATTCAGACTGGTGAGAAGACCTTCAAGGTAACCTTCACGGCAGTCTATGATTTCTATTATGGCTATGATTCTAAGTTCAAGTCATCAGGAGATATTAAAGATAAAATCTCATGGTCATGTAATGTGGAATATGTTGGTGACAATAGTGATTCTAGTAGTAGCGGTTCTAACTACAGCGACTACCGTATCAATGGCAAGGCTGGCGAATCACAAAATGTGAGTCGTGAAAATACTGTGAAATAGTAGTTGCTTTCTCATAGATGCAGTCATTGTTGAACGGATTACAAATAGGAGGTTAGTCCTCCAGACTAAAAAATGAAGAACTTGGCAATTGCCAGGTTCTTTTGTTTGTCTGTTTTTACCTCTTAGGGGCTAAACTGTGCCACTTACCCAAAAGGCCTTGTTTTGTGTAAAGCAGTTGTTATAATGGAAGCATCAAAAAGACAGGAAAGGAGTATTATGAAAGTTAGAATCGAATTGGACCCATCCATGGATGAGCCTGAAATCTTGATTCGAGCTCCTCGGTTAACACAGGAATTGGCCCAGCTCCAAGAATCTATTCTAAAGAAAAAGTTAGTTCCTTTAGCCTTTTACAAGAATCGAAGCGAATATTTTCTGGATTTGGCAAATATTCTCTTTTTTGAAACAGACGGGGAAAAGATTTTTGGACATACCAAGGATGAGGCCTATGAGGTGAAGCAAAAGCTCTACGAATTAGAAGAGTTGCTCCCGATTACCTTTTGTCGGATTTCCAAATCGACGATTGTTAATGCTAAGCAGATTTATTCTTTAGAGAAGTCTTTTTCGGGGACTAGTACGGTGAATTTCTATCAGACCCACAAGCAGGTCCATGTATCAAGACGCTACTATCAAGTTTTAAAAGAACGACTAAACGAAATGAGGTAAGATAATGAGAAAGAAATTAATTGGGATCCTCTTGATCCTTTTGGCAGCTTTGGTAATTGTACAAGACTATTTTATAAAATGGGAAATTAGTATTTGGATGTTGGCCTGGGTAGTCTTATTGGCAATTTTGTCCCTTTCTAGTCTTTTGAAGCGACATTTTGGTCTTGGTTTCGCCTATGGCATTGTGGCTCTATTTTCACTTAATGGACAGTTCCATTTTCTTCCAGTATCTAATTCGGTCCTTATCTTTTCTTCGATTCTTGCAGTTATTGGCTTGAACATTCTCTTCAATCCTTCTAGTAAAACAAAGAATCGCTTTGGACTGGGTTCTACTGGCTCAGACGCTAATAATGGTGGAAATGATATTGATGTCACTTTTTCAGTAGTGACCAAATATCTCAATGACCAGCAATTTACGCATGGGAGTGCGGATGTTAGTTTAGGACAGGCTTCCGTTTATTTGGATAATTGCCGTATTGAGGGGCCATCTGCTCAGTTTGATGTGGACGTTTCTCTTGGAAGTCTTAGCCTCTATGTGCCCAGTGATTGGCGGGTGCATGTGAATGTGGATAACTCTCTTTCAGCTGTACAGCATGAGGAAAATCCTAGTAACTTAACTAACAAGGATTTCTACATCAAAGGTGATGTTTCCTTGGGTAATTTAGAAATTATTTATGTTGGTGAGAATGCGATTGATTAAGTTAGTGGAGGGAACATCTGATTAATATAATACCTATTGTTTTATCTCATCTCCTGTGATAAGATAGGCTCAATCTATTTTCAGGAGGGACAAGACATGGTTTCTACTATTGGTATTATAAGTTTATCTAGTGGGATTATCGGTGAAGACTTTGTCAAGCACGAAGTGG
>NZ_KV832043.1:151782-169590 GCF_001837325.1 Streptococcus sp. HMSC065H07 | reverse complement strand
AAAAGTAGTGAGTACTTTCTCCCGTCGGAGATTTCCTCACTACTAATCTTAGTATGTTTACTACGAAGCCACGATTCCTCAATTCAAGAGTCATTCGACGATAGCCGTAATTCCCTTTATGCTCAGTAAAAATAGATTGAATTTCAACTTGATAGTTTGATTATTATCCGTTTGATCCAGCTGTTTTAAGTGGTAATAATAGGTCGAACGAGCAAGCTTAACAATCTTTAGAAGAATCTCTAAAGCAAACTCTGTTACTAATCCTCGGACAATTTCCGTTTTTCTTCTTGCTCTTTTTCGTCCCTCAATCGGAGTTCTCTCAACTTTTTTAGAACTGCATTCTCCGCTCTCAAGTACTCATTTTCTGCTTGAAGTCGCTCTAGCTCTGTCATCTCTTTCAGTTTTTTCTTTGGCTTACGTCCCATTTTAGGTATCCTTTCTCTTGTCTTCTCAACAATAGTGTACCCGTTTTTCTTATAGTGTACGAGCCAGTTAGGAAGCGTTCCACGATTTGGGAGAGCATTTTGAGAGAAACTCTATCTTGAGAATAGCCTTTAAATAGGACTTTATCAATCATTTCTTGTTTTAATTCAGGAAAGTAGTAACGATTCTTTCCCTTTTTGGCGATTTCTATTCCGTATCGATCAATCAATTTGATTATGTAGCTAAGATTAGAAATGTTTATCCCAAATTTATTTGAAAGCTGCTCTAAGCTATATCCTTGGTTTCTAAGTTCATAGATTTGAACCTTATCTTCATAAGTCAATTTCATAATAAAAACACCCCAAAAGTTAGATTTTTTCTGTCTAACTTTTGGGGTGCAGTTCAGTCCTTCCTCGCTTTTTCATTTCTGGGCTCAGACCTAAAAAGGTCCAATGGACCTTTTTAGTCCTCTATTTCTACTACATCAGAGAGAAACTCGAGTTCTTGCGGGATATACTCTTCGCGATCTTCTTTTTCCAATTCTTCTTTGGATTTGAGACTGCGTGCAAATTCTGTACGGAGTTTTTCAAATTCTGCTTTTGGAACAGCCATAATATTAGGTGAGAAACCGGCAGCTGAACTCATGATATTACCAAACATATCATTGAGATCACTGCGTTTCATGACCTGTTCAGCATTAAAGGCAGCATTAAATGCCAGGATAGCATTTTCCTGATTAGCTAATACAGGCTCAGAGCCATTCAAAAGTGCCCTATTTTGTGGGCTAATAGAATCCAAGATTTCAGGCCAAGTTGCCTTTAGGGCATCCAGACACTGTCGTGATTTCTGCGGATTTTCCATGGTTTCACGCATAATCGTGAGAATCTTTTCACGATCCACCTTGTACTGATAAGCAGGTTTGACTTTTCGAGTTGGTGCTACTTCTCCTTGGACTTTGCCCTCTTTAAGAGCTTTACGTAGACCTTCTACCTCGCGACGAAGACTATCTAACTCTTCTTGCAAATTCCCTGGGATTTCTTGTGAAACCTGAGTATGAGTCTCTGACAATTTTATAGTCAGCATTTCCGCATAGATTTTAGGATGTGTTCCAGTTTTAATTTCTGGCAAGGCACTTGTAACCAAGTCAATCAATTGGAAAAGTCGGTCTTGCTCCAGAGAAAGATTCTCTTCAAAAAGGGGACTATGGTGACTGTTCTCTCCGCCCGCTTTGACAATCAAAAGATCACGGAAATACTCCAAGAGATCCGTCGCAAAACGGCTCATAGACTTACCATTATCAAAAAGAGTTTCAAGGTTTGATAAAGCTTGCGTAGTCTCTTGATTGCGAACGTTAGCGACAAAACTGTCTAAGGCTGTCAAACCAATAGAACCAGTGATTTCTTCAGCTACAGCTTGACTGACATGATTATCAGGAGACAGACTCAGTGCTTGGTCTAAGATTGACAAAGCATCACGCATACCACCTTCCGCACGACGAGCAATAATGGTCAAAGCCTCATCATCAAAGGTTAATCCTTCTTTTTCCAGAATTGAAGCCAAATGCTCTTTAATAGCTCCCTGCTTGATCGATTTAAACTCAAAACGTTGGACACGAGAAAGGATGGTTGCAGGAATCTTATGTAATTCAGTGGTCGCCAGAATAAAAACAACATTTTCAGTTGGTTCTTCCAAAGTCTTCAAAAGAGCATTGAAGGCACCTGTCGAAAGCATGTGCACTTCGTCGATAATATAGACCTTATAAGTTGCACGACTTGGGGCATAGGTCGATTTGTCACGGATTTCACGAATCTCATCCACACCGTTGTTGGAAGCCGCATCAATCTCGATAACATCTTCGAGACTTCCGTTAGTAATATCACGACAAATATCGCAGTGATTACAAGGCTCACCATCAACTTGATTAGGACAGTTCATAGCCTTGGCAAAGATTTTTGCCGCACTGGTTTTACCGGTACCACGTGGTCCAGAAAAAAGATAGGCATGGCTGATTTTCCCCGACTCTACCGCCTGTCTGAGCGTGGTTGAAATCACTTTTTGACCAACCATTTCGCCAAAGGTTTGACTACGGTATTTACGATATAAGGCTTGATACATTAGTTTACCTCAAACATTCCAAATGTAAGCTCGGTTTTCTCAAGTAAAATTTTGACAAATGCTTCAAGATAATCTTGGTCTACTTGGTTATAGTCTCCTACTTGGTGAGAATCCAAATCGAGAACACCAACTAATTTGCCATCTTTGACCATTGGTACAACAATTTCACTTCGAGCAGCGGAATCACAAGCGATGTAATTAGCGTGTTTGGTGACATCTTCGACAATTAGGGTTCTATTTTCTGCTGCAGACTGACCACAAACACCCTTACCTAAGGCAATTCGAACACAAGAAACATTACCTTGGAAAGGGCCAAGGATTAACTCATTCTTGACATTATCCATCAGGTAGAAGCCTGTGAACACAGAATTTGGCAGGGTTGTATTCAAGAGAGCTGAGGCATTAGAAAAGTTGGCCAGAGCATTGTTTTCATTGGCAAAAAGCACTTTAGCCTGTGCTAGCATTAATTCATAGGCTGATTTTTTTTCTTCGTTAGTCATAACTACCATTATAGCAAAGATTGGTTCTTAAAACTAAGATTGACCTACCTTTTCTCCTTCCCTTTCATTTAAAAATAATTCAAGATCTTGAACGACATTTTCAGGATATTCTGGACTAGAAATCTGATAAAACTTAACAGTCATTCGATTTCTGAACCAAGTTAATTGACGTTTAGCAAATCGACGCGTATTTTGCTTGAGTTTTTCCAAGGCTTCGTCCAAGCTCTGGTTCCCAGAAAAATAAGGAAACAACTCCTTGTAGCCTATACCACGAGCTGACTGGGCATTAGGATAATTATCGTACAACCACTTGGCTTCTTCCAAGAGCCCAAGTTCAACCATCTTGTCTACTCGTGTATTAATTCGATTATAGATTAAGGAGCGTTCATCATCTAATCCGATAAGAAAGGGATCATAAGTCGTCTCAGTATTTTCAAGATTCTCCGAAAAACGATGGAGTTCAAGTGCTCTAATAGCACGACGACGGTTAATCTCTTTAATCTCAATACCTAAGCGATCAATTTTTTCAAAAAGTTCCTGATCAGATAATTGCTCTAATTCCGATCGATAGGCTAAAACGTGCTCCTGATCGACCTGTCCCCCTAGGTGATACCCTTCTAGGAGACTTTGTAAATAGAGACCTGTTCCTCCTACTACAATAGGCAGCTTACCACGACTAACGATATCTGTAATGGCAGCCTCTGCCTCTGTCACAAAATCATAAGCTGAATAGGTCTCATCAACATCGCGAACATCAATCAGATGATGCACTGCTGCCGCCTGCTCTTCAGGAGTGGCCTTGGCGGTTCCTATATTCAATTGTCGGTAAACCTGCTGGCTATCTCCTGAAATAATTTCCCCATTAAAACGCTTGGCCAATTCAATTCCAAGCGCTGTTTTTCCTACAGCAGTAGGACCAGCTACTACAATAAGTTTGGTTTTCATAATGTTTTCACTTGCTATTCTAGATATTTTTTTAGATAATATAAGCATATTATAACATATACGGAGGATAGTCTCATGGCTAAAAAACATTCATTCGCTAAAGGTGTCGCTACTGGCGTTATCGGAACTGCTGCTACTGTAGCAGGTGCTGTCTTCGCAGTTAAGAAAACCATTATCGAACCAGAAGAAAAGAAATTGGCTTTCATCGAAGAAAACCGTAAAAAAGCAGCTCGCCGTCGCGTAAGCCGCTAATAATGAGAACCAGGGAAACCTGGTTTTTTACTGTTATTTTTACTCTTCATCTATGACTAGGAACGGAGCCAAATTTGAAAAGAAAAAAATATAATATTATCACCTTCTCTTTGCTAGCTTTCTTCTTTCTCTTTGGTTTTTTATCAAAACATTTAAAAGAACCTGTAAAGCCAACAGCAAAAACGCATCACATCTCTCACAGCCTTTCATCAAAAAGCAGCTCTTCTCATAAAAAAGAGAAGACCAAATCTTCAACTACTACTTCAAAAGAAGATAAAAAAAAAGATCAAGCATCCCCTTCTGTTCAAGCACCAAATCAAAAACAAAACAACCAAACATCCCACCAAGATGGAAATCAAGAAAAGTCCAAGCCTGCTGAAGGTGGACGAGGTTGGGGCGGACCAGAAGATGGCTCCTATGCCATAAACGGAGGGGGAGGTGGGGGTCACGATGCAGCCTTCGCCGCAGGTGCTGGTGGAGGAAGCAATCACGCAAGCTCAACCCATCAGAGCAATGAGTGGGTTGACGACGTTGATAACAATCCTTACGAGTACCCACAAGCTTCATCAAGCACAGATACAACTGCCAATTCCAATTAATGAGTTAACAGAATACTTAACATCACTAGTATTCTATCCGAAACCCTAGTTAGGACTAATCCTGACTAGGGTTTTTGCATATCAAAAAAACACCTATAATTCAATAGGCGTCAAATACATTTGGTTTAAATTTGGGGCAAAATAGCTTAAAACCGCATGGTTAAAGGCTTAAAAATGTCCCCTGCCGGAATCGAACCAGCAACGACTCCTTAGGAGGGAGTTGTTATATCCATTTAACCAAGAGGACTTATGAAAAAATCTGCCACGAGGACAGATTTTTTATGTGAAATCTGTAAATTATTTACGGATTTCTTTGATACGTGCAGCTTTACCTTGCAAAGCACGCAAGTAGTAAAGTTTAGCACGGCGGACTTTACCGTAGCGTACAACTTCAATCTTTTCAACACGTGGAGTGTGGATTGGGAAAGTACGTTCTACACCGATACCGCTTGAAATTTTACGAACTGTGTACATTTCTGAGATCCCTTGACCTTTGCGTGAAATAACTACACCTTCAAAGATCTGGATACGTTCGCGAGTTCCTTCGACAACTTTCGCGTGAACGCGAACAGTGTCACCAGGACGGAATGATGGGATGTCAGTACGAAGTTGACCTTCTGTCAAACTTTGGATCAATGGATTCATTTTTATATACTCCTATCTTACTAATCTTAAGAGCAACCTCTGTGTCTCAGCGGATTAGCCGTTATTTTTGTGTGTCCATTACACACTCCTAGTATCTTATCAAAAAATTATCAGGATGTCTAGTATCTTATTGCATTTCTAGCATTTTTTGTTGTCCATAAATGCTCGTCTTATGATTAATGAGATAAGCAAAAACCATGACAATCGCATAAGGGACTGCATTAGCGGGACCAAAGACTTCAACTCCAATGAAAATAGGTGCTAAAAGGGTATTGGTACTGCTACCAAAGACAGACAGATAGCCTAGACCTGCTACAAGTGGAATTGGAAGTCCCAGAACTGGTGCTAGAACAGCACCAAGACTGGCTCCGATAGCAAACAAAGGGGTTACTTCTCCTCCTTGGAAACCAAGAGATAGGGTAAAGACGGTCAAGAGCAATTTCAAGAGCCAATCCAATGGATAAATGGTCCCACCACCAACACTTAAAGCAATCAAATTCGTTCCAAGACCTGTATAACGTCCCTTCCACAAAATCAAAAGAAGACAGGTTAAGACGACACTTCCTAAGAGAACACGATAATAAGGATTTGGGAGCAGACTTGCTACTTTCTTTTTAGCTAGTGACAAGAGATAAGCAAAGAGATTTCCTGCTAGACCAAAGGCCAGACCTAAAAGAGCTAATTTAATAAACGTCCCAAGGTCAATACTCAAACTTTCGGAGACAAAGTGGCTAAATTTTTCAAGACCTAAGAGATGGCTTGTCGTACTAGCCACAAAAGATGCAATAAGAGTCGGTACCAAGATTGGCAGACTTAACTGTCCTAGAGTCAATACCTCAAGCGCAAAGAAGGTCGCGGCGATTGGTGTTTGGAAGAGCCCTCCAAAACCAGCGGCCATCCCCATGGTCAAGAAAATACGTGAAGCATTCGGGAGCTTAAAATAGCGACTAAAAGCATGAGAAACTGTGGCCCCCAGTTGTACAGCAACTCCCTCACGACCTGCAGAACCCCCGAAAAGGTGGGTCAGCCATGTGGTTACAGTCACCAGTGGAATTAACCTTAGGGGGACTTGATCCTCCTCATTATGTCCAACCTTGAAAATCAAGCCCATCCCTTGTGCTGCCTTGCCTGCAAACCTTTGGTAAAGGTAAACAATCAAAAGCCCAGCTATAGGAAGCGCTGGGACTAGATAAAAGAGATGGTGGTCCCGATATTCTGAAAGTCCTATGAGAACACGACCAAAAATAGCATCAATCAGCCCAACCAGCGCCCCTAGAAAGACAGCATAGAGACTCAAAATCACTAAATTGGAGTATGAGAGACCTTGACTCTCACTTAATTGTCTAATTTTCATCTTAATAGCCTACCTTCCTTCAAGCTTGCCTATTTGATAAGTACGAGAATGTTTCATAATATCCGCAAAACTAGCAACGATAGCTTCTTTATATTCAGGATTAACGACACTATCACCTACTTTGTCTAGCAAGGCTTGCTCTCGTTCGGGATCATAAATCGCCTTTCCAGTGCGTTGTTTATAAGCACTTACTCGAGTTACCAATTTCATACGTTCTTCCAACAAAGCCACGATCTCATTATCAACGGTGTCAATCTGTTGGCGAATCTCATTTAAGTCCATACTGACCTCCTTTTTTCTCTCCATTATAACAAAAATGACCTGAGGACAAAAGAGCCTCAAGCCATTGAATTGCTTATAAAAAGAGTTTTCTTACCTGACTGATATTACCTTCATTAACAACTAGATACAGGGTTGCTCCTGCTTTTAGACGTGTGTCTCCATGAACAACCTCAGACTGATCTTGAAAAATCTGAGTGGAAATCAAAACCCCATCAGGTAAGGTTAAATCCTTAACCAATCGACCAGCTAGACTATCTGTAACCGGCAAGTCAATCATCGTCGGTATATTATCAACTTGCTCTTGTTCGTGAGCAATCAGATTGTGAAGCATGGCTTCATAGACAGGTTCTCCTCCCATGAAATCCATAACTAGATAGGCAATCAGGGTCACAACTCCAATGGTCATCAATTGGTGAAGGTCACCCACCATCTCAGTTACTAAAATCATAGCAGTTAGCGGTGCCTTAGACACAGCACCGAAATAACCAGCCATACCAAGAATGATAAAGATAGGAAACTGAACGGGATGTAAAAAGCCTAGGTTTTCAAAAGCTGCCGCAAAGACGCTACCAGAAAGAGCACCTAGAGTCAAAATCGGCAAGAAAATCCCACCAGGAAAGCCAGAACCAAAGGACAGCATACTCCAAATAAAGCGGATAGCCAAATAGAGGATAGCCACAGTTAGAGCAGGATGTAAACCATTTAAGGCAAGAATCAATTCATTCCCGCCACCTAAAAGATGTGGAAAATAAAGGCCAATAGGAATGATAAACAGAACTGCCAAAAGGCCATGAAAATGAGATGGCAAGTGGAAGATTTTCCCTAACCCTTGGTAGACCTTACCAATACGTAAGACAACCCACTCATAACCGTATCCAAGCACACCTAGAAAAATCCCCAAGACAATAAGAATCCAATAATCCTTCAAAGGAAATACGGGTAATTTTTCTGTCATAGCAAGGACTGGTACCTGGCCAAAGATGCGTAAGGAAACAGCATTGGCCACTAAAGATGCCGTTAAAGCTGTCACCCAAACATGACGAGAGAAATGATGATAGACTTCTTCGACGACAAACAAAAGACCAGCAATTGGGGCATTGAAGGCAGCCGATAACCCTGCTGCTGCTCCTGCAGCAATCAAGACACGCTTCTCACGTGCAGAGAGCTTAAGTCCCTTGGCTAATCCCTTAGCAGTCATGGCACCTAGTTGAATACTAGGTCCCTCACGTCCCAACATCAGTCCCATTGAAATCCCAAGGACTCCACCTAGGAATTTACGCCATAAAACTGACCACCAAGACGGATGTAAGAGCCCCATCAGTTCCCCTTCAACATGGGGAATCCCTGAGCCCTTGATGTCTTTTTCCTGCTTAATAAGGTAACCAATAAAAAGGGCAATCAAGAGATTAACAAGTACAATTCCCAGAATCAGGAGGGGATTATGAAGGGCGTCTTCGTAAATAGCTACAGAAAATGCGGCCCCTTTGGCAATTAACCAACGAAAAAGACTGACCACTGCTCCTGCTGTCACCCCCACTAAGAGCCCTCGCCAAACAGACCAAAGGAGATGTTGAGATTGCGTCCTAAAATCTCTTTCTATTTCATTCATAAAAACTCCATTTTTAACTACAATAAAAGCAGACTTTACTCTGCTTTTTTCTTATGCTAATGCTTCTGAAACTTTTTCAGCGAAAGCTTCAAGATTTTCGATATCTTCATCTTCAGCAGAAAGGTCAACCTTGACGCTATCAGCACCCTTAGTCGCCCCTGTGAATGTGAATTGATTTTCAAACTCATCCACTGAATGACAGAAATAATCGTAGAAGGTATCTCCTGAACCTACAACACCAAAGATTTTACCTGACAAGTCGAGGTCAGCCAAATCTTCGTAAAAGTCAACGATTTCATCTGGCAACTCACCATCACCATAAGTGTAAGTCGCTACGATACAGATGTCCGCATCTTCAAAATCAGCAGCATCAACCGTTGTACACTCGTCTACATCTACAGTGTGACCTAATTCTTCCAATTTTTTGGCAACGATATCTGCGATTTCTTCCGTGTTACCGGTCATACTGGCATAAACGATTTTTGCTAAAGCCATAATGTCCTCCAAAATAATAAATTAGCTATATTATATCATATTTCTTCAGAAAATAAATGACCTAACAACTCAAAAAAACTGCCCATCAGGACAGTTTTAGATTTTGTAAGAGTTCAAAGTGTCGATAGACTAGCCATAAGCCAAGACCAACTATCAGAATGAGAATCACTGCTCTCATGAGACCTCTAAGAAAAGTCAAGAGCCAAGTGAGAAGCATAGAGGTGATTAGCCAACTCCAACCAGAGGCTCCGTATAGGATTTGAATACTCTGTATAGAATCACTGGTAAGCGTTTTTACCCAATTGGGAATATAAATCCAAATACCATCACCCGATAGCCCCAAACGATTGGCAATCATGGTTCCTGTTGTTTGCAACCAAGTAAAGACCCCAGCATTGAAAAGAAAAAGGAAGGTTTGCATGGGGTAACGTCTAGCAAGGCGTTTCAAATAGCGCATGACACCCCTCCTTAATTTGCATAGAGAGCATGGACCGTATCAATATCCACCTGTTGAATCCCGTAATAAGATCCTGCTGATTGCATAACGGATGTCTTAGAGTCATCATGGTCTAAGCCAATGGCATGTCCCAATTCGTGTTCAGCCGTATTCACAATACGCTTGTGAGTATAACCAAAATCACTATTCAAGAGGAAATAACGGTTCAACTTCACATCCACATGAGTAATGCGGTTGGTCAAAACATTGGTTTGAGTGTCTGCTAAACCTGCTGCCTGTGAATTCGCATCGGAATAGTCAGTCGCAACAATGTCAGCCGTTGAGGCATCATCAGTTAATGTAAAGATGAAAGCACCCGTGTTATTCCAGTTAGTAATAGCTTCCTTATAAGCTGCTACCAAGGTTTCATCTGTAGATTGTATATAGATGCTTGCTGTATTTTGCGCCCATCTAGCTCCATTAGACTCAGGAATAGTATCTGTCGTTGATAGGTTAGAGACAACTTTCTCAACGTCACTAGTACTGGTACCACTAAAACCTAGCTCTACTTGATGAAAGGCTTGGTTAATGTTTGTGGCTAAGGTACTTGAAGAATTATTGGCATAGTAGACGAGTCCATAACCAATAAGGGCTAGGACTAGGGCAAGTTTAAATATAGCCCAAATAAGATTCCAAATAAATTGTAAAAGAAGTTTGGGAATATAGAAGATTACTCTGAATAATTTTTTCATTATTGAGCCTCCTTTTCGAAACTTCCCCTAGTATATCAAGCTCTAATAGTTCTGACAAGCAAAAAATACCACTTTAAGCTTTTATCATCTCTTTGATAAGATGTTACAAACTTGACCTATTAAGACAAACGTTCTTCTTTAACGTAATCAATCGGTAACCATTCTAAGTAGGCTTCTAGTTGTTTTTCCCAATAATACCACTCATGTCTTCCATGGTCTGTACGGTAGTCAATGTCTAAACCAAGGGCCTTCAAATCAGCAACTGCTTTGTTTTGAGATTCAAAAAGGAAATCCTCAAGGCCACACCAGGCAAAGAATTTGGTTTTCTTGTCATGTTGTTTGGCTAGATTAACCAATTTGTGCTGCTCAATGTCTTTTCCTTCCAAATCGCCAAAGACACCTTGCCAGTATTCCTTAGACTCACTCGTTTCATCTGTAATCATCTCTACTGATAATCCAAGGGCACCAGAGAAGGAACCCGCACAAGCAAAGTTATTTGTCGTTAAGGCTAGTTTGAAAGAACCATAGCCACCCATAGAAAGTCCAGCGATAAAGGTCTTTTCACGCTTCTTAGTCATACTAGGGAAGAAACGTTGCATGACTTGAGGAAGCTCCTTAGCAATGGCATCGTAATACTTAACCCCGTAGTTGGTATTTGTATACCAGCCATTTTCAGAGTTAGGCATAATAACGATGAGATTAGTCTTACGAAGGAGACGCTGAATATTGGTACGGAAGGCCCAAGAATTATGATTGCCCCCCATGCCATGAAGGAGATAGAGAACTGGGATATCCGTATCACTTTCCGTTTCAGCAATCTGATCACGATCTGGATAGATGACATCCACTTGGCGGTATTGTCCTAGAACATCTGATGAGTATTCAATTTGAAAAAAAGCCATTTGTATTTTCCTTTCTTAATGTTAGAAAAGCTGGGACACCCCAGCTTTTGATTTTAAAACAAAGTCTTGTTGAGACTTTCCTCAATGTCTATGGTGCAAGCGACACGCTCACACTCTTATGTTTTAGTCAGTTATTAGCGGACTTCCATAACTACTGGAAGGATAGCTGGGCGACGTTTGGTTTGGTCAAAGAGGAACTTAGCCACATCGTCGCGGACGGCTCCTTTAAGTTCACCCCAGTCGAAGCTGTCTCCTGCCAAGTAATTTTCAACGGTAGCATTGACAATGTCAGCAGCCTCACGGAGAATGTCACGGCTCTTCTTCACATAAACAAACCCACGTGTATTCACACGTGCTTTAGAGACAATCTTACGTTCCTTCTTGTTAACAGTGATAGCTACGATAAAGATACCATCTTCAGACAAGACCTTACGGTCACGAAGGACGATATTACCCACATCACCAATGGCATTACCATCAATCATAACATCACCAGCTGGAACAGCTCCTTCATGAAGGAAACCTTGATCTTCAGACAAGTGCATGATGTCACCGCGTTTAACGATATAGATATTTTCTGGAAGAATACCAACTTCCAAGGCTAACTCTGCATGTGCTTGAAGGTCACGGTACTCACCTTGGACAGGGAAGAGATACTGTGGACGAAGGAGGTTAATCATCAATTGAAGTTCGCGAGCATTGGCATGTCCAGAAACACGAAGGCTCTGCGTAATCATCTTAACAGTTCCACCAGCTTTATAGATAGCGTTGTTGACACGTGCCACTACGGCTTCCTTAGCAATGCTTGGAGTTGTAACGATATAAACCAAATCTCCATCCTTGATTTGAACGTAACGGTGACGACCAACAGCCATCTTTTGAAGGCCGTCGATTGGTTCACCCATACGACCATTTTCGAGGATAATCAACTCGTAGTCTTCGAACTTGTTCATGTCTTTTGGTTTGACAATAAGTTTTTCATGCTCCACAGTCAATTTTTTGAGACGAATGGCTGTGCGGACAATATTTTCTACGTCAAAACCGGTAAGAACAACGCGACGTCCGTGATCAGCAGCTGAATCAAAGACTTGTTGGATACGTACCAAGTTTGAAGCAACTGCAGCAACAATAACACGTCCTTCTGCATCGGCAATAACTTGGTCAATTTCTTGGCCAACTTCTGCTTCAGAAGCTGTTTGTTCAGTACTTGTCGCATTTGCTGAGTCTGACAAGAGGGCCAAAACACCTTCACGTCCGATTTCAGTCAAACGACCTAAATCAGTTTTGTAGTAAGGACGGGCAGCTTGGTCAAACTTGAAGTCACCTGTATAGACAATATTTCCTTGGTCAGTACCAAGAACAATCCCCATTGATTCTGGAATTGAGTGAGTTGTTTTGAAGAATGAAACCTCAGCATCCTCAAATTCAATTTCAGTTTCTGCGTCAATAACATGGAAATTATTGAATTTCTTAACGCCAGCATTCTTGACAAAAAGTTTAGCTAACTCGATTGTGAGTGATGATCCAAAAACTGGTGCTTTGACGTCTTGCAAGATATAAGGTAGGGCACCAATGGCATCGGCGTGTCCGTGAGTTAAGAAAATCCCTTGGATACGATCTCTATTTTCAATCAAGTAATCTAAGTTAGGGATGACAAAGTCAACACCTAGTTGTTCATTTTCAGGATACTTTAGACCAGCATCCAAGATAAAGATAGAGTCGTTAATCTCAACAATATAGAGGTTCTTAGCATTTTCACGTACTCCACCTAGGGCAATAATTTTAATATCGCTCATGCTTGTTTTTCTCCTTTTTAGTTTGACTCTCTTCTAGAGCCTATTTTTACAGACGGTCCAAGAAGCTGAACGTTCGTGCGAACAGTCTCCTTGTCGATTTACAGGCCACAACAAAAAGTTGCATACCCTTTAAGTATACAACTTTTTGGCTTATTTTACAATTTAGAGTCAGACTAGGCTTACTCAAACATAGCGTAATAGTCTGTGATATCCAATTGGCCTTTTTCTTCCTTGGTAAGGTCTTTAATGATTTGACCATCCTTCATAACGATTAGACGATTGCCATATTTTAGGGCATCTTCCATGTGGTGGGTAATCATCAAGGCTGTTAGATGGTCACCTGTTACAAACTCATCAGTCAACTCCATGAGGGCTACACTGGTCTTGGGATCCAGGGCTGCGGTGTGCTCATCTAAGAGCAAGAGCTCAGGACGTTTAAGTGTCGCCATCAACAGACTGAGAGCCTGACGCTGACCACCTGAAAGGAGACCTGCTGGTGTATCTAAGTGTTTTTCTAAACCATTACTGATACGTTCGATCAGACCTTGAAATTCCTCTGTGTAGAGATGAATTTGGCGTGATTTAAGCCCTCGTTTTTCACCACGGTATTTGGCAATCAAGAGGTTTTCTGCAACAGTCATACGAGGAGCTGTCCCCATTTTAGGATCTTGGAAGACTCGTGAGAGGTACTTAGCACGCTTCTCAGCAGGGAGAGCCGTAACATCTTCACCCATGATGAAAATCTGACCACTGGTCAACATGAGTGTCCCTGCAATGACGTTGAAGAGGGTTGATTTTCCGGCACCATTTCCACCGAGAATGGTAATAAAGTCACCTTCTCTAATGGTAAGATTAACATGGTCCAGGATTGTTTTTTCGGTGTCAAAACCGTTATTGACCTTAACAGTCGCATCTTTGAGTTCTACAATAGCTGTCATCGTGATAAGGTCACCCCCTTAAAGAATTTTCGGCGTAGGACAGGCGAAATCAAACAAATAGCCAAAACAATTGCACTAAAGAGTTTGAGGTAGTTAGTGTTAAAGCCAAGAGCAATAACCGCTGTCAAAAGGAACTGATAGAGGATTGAACCAATACAGATGGCAATCAAACGTTCCAACAGAGTCAAGTTAGTCGCATAAAGGACCTCACCAATGATAATGCTGGCAAGACCAATGACGATAACCCCAATCCCTTTAGAAACGTCGGCATAACCGTCCTGTTGGCTAATCAAGGCTCCTGAGAGAGCGATAATACCGTTTGAGATAACAAGACCCATCACTTCCATATTGTCTGTGTTGATACCAAATGATTTGGCCATGTCTCTATTATCACCTGTGGCAATATAAGCTTGACCTAGGCGCGTGTTAAGAAAGGCAATCAAGGCAGTGATAACAATGGTCACAGCAATGAGACCAACAATCAAGAGATTGTAGTCCTTGCTGAAAGGAAGCAAATCTTGAATAGTCTTAATATCAAGAAGTCCCAAGTTGGCCCTTCCCATAATCATAAGCATGACTGAGTTAAGAGAGGTCATGACCAAAATCCCTGCCAAAATAGTAGGAATTTCTCCCTTAGTATAGAGGAGACCAGTCACAAGTCCAGCACCACAGCCGGCCAAAACGGCAACCAAGGTTGCTAAAATTGGGTTCCAACCAAAGTTCATAAGGGTTACTGCTACTGCCCCACCAAGAGGGAAGGAACCTTCTGTTGTCAAATCAGGAAAATCCAAGATACGGAAAGTCATGTAAATCCCAAGACCTAGGATTCCGTATAGAAGCCCCTGATAAATAGATGAAATAATCATAAGTCCTCCTTATTTATCAGCTTTAACAGCGATGTCTGACTGTTTAAGCACATCGTCAGGGATGGTGATGTTGAGGTCTTGAGCAACTTTAAGGTTAAGTGTTGGTGTGCCATCATCGATAACATCTACAGGAACATCCTTAACTCTCTTACCTTTAAGAACCTTAACGGCACTACGAGCTGTAGCCTTTCCAAGTTCATATTGGCTTTGCGCCACTGAAGCCAAACCGCCTTCTTTCACCATAGTATCAACCGTCGTATAAACTGGAATCTTAGCCTGGTTGGCTGATGAGATTACTGTTGAAAAGGCTGAAGCAATAGTATTATCTTGAGGCGTCCAGATGGCATCTACCTTACCAGTCATGACTGACATGGTTGTATTGATTTCATTGGTTGATGGTACGGCGTACTCGACCACATTCAGGCCATCTTTTTCAGAGTATTTCTTAAAGCTTTCAACCTGTGATTTGGAATTATCCTCACTTGAAGCGTAGAGAATACCAATTGTCTTAGCATTTGGTGTCAATGATTTGACCAATTCCACTGTCTGCTTAATCGGCACTTGGTTAGAGGTACCAGTGACATTGCCTTCTGGATGCTTGAGGTCCTTAACCAATTTGGCCCCAACAGGGTCTGAGATAGCTCCCATAATGACTGGAATGTCCTTGGTAGCTGCCGCTAGTCCTTGTGCTGCTGGCGTTGCAATACCGATAACGACATCATTCTTGTCATTGACCAATTGTTTAGACATGGTTTGAATTTTAGACTGGTCTCCTTCGGCATTTAGGAGGGTGATTTTAACCTTATCTCCCTTATAACCAGCTTCCTTAAGACCATCCTCAATTCCCTTCTCGATTTGATCCAGGGCATCGTGAGTCACGAACTGGAGGATTCCTACTTTGACGACCTTATTAGCATCTTGGTGCTCTTTTTTGAAAAGATCTGTACCAATAGAACCGATCGTCAAGATAGCTAAGAAAACCAAAGTCCAAATTAAACGCTTGTTTTTCATATGTGTCTCCTTCTATAAATTCTTCCTTTCTATTGTAAGTCATTTTCAGTCAATTAGCAATATTCTTAATTTATAAAAATTACCTTGCTCAAAGAAAAAGAATCAGAACACGATGTCTGATTCTTTTTCCTATTATTACTGATATTGTGCCAAATCTAGCTTCATGATATAAAAGTAAAGGTCGCCATATTGTCCTTTGTAGCCAATATCATGTCCGTTTATGGTCACCTTAGTGACTGGCGTTGAATCCGGTAAGGCAATCCAACAAGCTTGCTGTGCTCTGACAAATTCATTGTAATCTTCAAAAGAAGTGTGTTTTTCTTGCTTTGCAGTATTTAAATAAGTTACTTCAATCATCGAGGGACCTCCTTTTAATCCTTTAATTAAAGTCTAGATTACGCTTCCTAGTGAGTAAAGTCAATCATGACGACTTAAAAAAATTAGCAGGCTAGCCCATACAAATAGACCCCATGGCAAATGCCATGAGGTCTATTTTAATTGGAATCTGGATTCTTAATGTCCTATACGACCGTTAAATCATTTTAACGTTTGCGTCGTTTTCCGCCATAGAGTCCAAATCCAGCTAGAAGACTTGCCAAACCAAAGATTGCAAGGTTTGAATCCTCACTACCAGTTTCTGGAAGTTGAGCTGTCTTATCACTTGGATTGATAAAGTGAGCTTCTTCTTTTGTTTCTGGAAGTACTGGAGCCTTAGGCTCTTCTGTTTGTGGAGCTGGCTGTGGCTCTGGTGTCGGAGTTGTATCCGGCACTGGTGTTGGAGTCACAATTTGTTTGTAGATGTGTTGAGTATTACCATTTTCATCTACAATTGTCTTCACAAATTCATAACCTGGGATTTCTTTCTTAGGTTGTTGGCCATCTTCTGTTGGATAACCAGGGATTGGCGTACCATTTTCATCAACGTATGACGTCGTTACTTGCTCGTAGACATGTTCGATATCACCATTAGGTAATTTCTTAGTTTCTACGAAGCGGTAACCTGGAATTTCAGCTTTTGGCTGTTCACCATCAACTGTAGGATATCCTGGGATTTCCTTACCTTCTTTATCAACAAACTTAGTGATTGGAAGAACAGTTGGTGTGTAAGTTGCGGAAGCTTTTGTTCCGTTCACATCTTCACGAACTACTGTCACTGTTGGTGCAGTACCGGTAAATTCAGGTTCTGGTGTGAAGGTTACTGTTCCGTCTGCTGCCACTGTGTAAGTTCCTACACCTGCAACAGTCTTAGTTGTTGAGCCATCTTCAAAGGTAGCTGGTACTTGGTTATTCATTGGTACACGGCTATCGCCCTCAGTGAAGCTTGGCTTACCTGTTTGCGTTTGACCCTTATTACCAATTGAAGTAACTGATTCTGCAGTTGGTGTAACTGGAGTTACGGTTGGTGTATAGGTAGCTGTAATGGCTGTACCATTCTTATCAACACGTTTCACGGTCACACCTGTACCTGTTCCGGTGAATGCTTTTTCTGGGACGAAGGTTACAGTTCCATCTGGAGCAACTGTGTAAGTTCCTTCACCTGGAATAACTTTAGTTGTTGAGCCGTCTTCAAAGGTAGCAGGCACATCATCATCCATTGGGACACTTGGGTTACCAGGCGTGAAGCTTGGTTTACCTGTTTGCGTTTGACCTTGGATATCTGTAGATGTTGCTGGTTCCGCTGTTGGAGTAACTGGAGTTACTGTTGGCGTGTAGGTTGCAGAGGCTTTTGTTCCATTCACATCTTCACGAACCACTGTTACTGCTGGTGCAGTTCCGACAAATGATTTCTCTGGTACGAAAGTTACTGTTCCGTCTGGGGCTACAGTATAAGTACCAACGCCTTCAACTGTCTTCGTAGTTGAACCATCGTCAAATGTTGCTGGAACAT
>NZ_KV832043.1:114182-151682 GCF_001837325.1 Streptococcus sp. HMSC065H07 | reverse complement strand
TTACCAGTTTGTGTAGCACCTTGGATATCTGTTGATGTTGTTGGTTCAGCAGTTGGAGTAACTGGAGTTACTGTTGGCGTGTAGGTTGCTGAAGCCTTAGTTCCGTTAACATCTTCACGGACAACTGTTACAGCTGATGCAGTTCCTACGAATGATTTTTCTGGTACGAAGGTAACTGTTCCATCTGCTGCTACTGTGTATGTACCAACACCATCAACAGTCTTAGTCGTTGAACCGTCGGAGAAGGTTGCTGGAACGTCATTGTTCATTGGTACACGGCTGTCGCCTTCTGTAAATACTGGCTTACCAGTTTGTGTAGCACCTTGAATATCTGTTGATGTTGTTGGAGTTGCAGTCGGTGTGACTGGTGTAACAGTTGGTGTGTACTTAGCTGTGATTTCAGTACCATTCTTATCAACACGTTTCACGGTTACGCCTGTAGCAGTTCCAGTAAATGATTTTTCTGGTACGAAAGTTACTGTACCATCTGGAGCAACTGTGTAAGTTCCTTCACCATCTACTGTCTTCGTAGTTGATCCATCTTCAAAGGTCGCTGGTGTATCTTCATCAATTGGAACATTTGGATCACCTTCAGTGAAGGTTGGTTTACCAGATTGTGTAGCACCTTGGATATCTGTTGATGTAGCATCTTCAGAAGTTGGAACGACTGGAGTAATCTTAGGTGTGTAAGTTGTTTCTACAGTTGTTCCATTAGTATCCGCAGCTTGAACTTTCACTGGAACAACATCACCTGAATAAGATTTGTCTGTTGGTGTGAAGGTTACAACACCTGTCTCTTTATCAACGGTGAAGGTACCAACAATATCGCCCGCTGGTGATTTCGCAAACACTGCCGCTGCTGGTTGGCCATTTTCATCAAGAAGTGTAATGGTATCCTTATCGATTGGTGCAACTGGGTCACCTTCGGTGAAGGTCACAGTTCCAGTTTGAACCACACCTTGAGGTGCTTCTGATTCAGCTGGAGTTGCTGTTGGAGTTACTGGAGTCACAGTTGGTGTGTAAGTCGCAGAAGCTTTGGTTCCGTTCTTGTCTTCACGAACAACTGTTACTGCTGGTGCAGTTCCAACAAATGATTTCTCTGGAACAAAAGTTACAGTTCCGTCTGCTGCTACTGTGTAAGTACCAACTTCATCAACTGTCTTGGTAGTTGAACCATCTTCAAATGTTGCTGGAACATCGTCATTCATTGGTACACGACTGTCACCTTCAGTAAATTCAGGCTTACCTGTTTGGGTTTGACCTTGTTTACCTGTTGATGTTGTTGGTTCAGCAGTTGGTGTAACTGGGGTTACTGTTGGTGTATATTTTGCTGTAACTGGAGTACCGTTCTTATCAACACGCTTAACCGTTACGCCTGTACCTTCTCCTGTAAATGATTTTTCTGGTACGAAGGTTACAGTTCCGTTCGGAGCGACTGTGTAAGTTCCTTCTCCTGGAATTGTCTTCGTAGTTGAGCCATCTTCAAAGGTTGCTGGTACATCATCATCCATTGGGATTGCAGGGTTACCAGGTGTAAAGCTTGGTGTACCAGATTGTGTTTGACCTTGGATATCTGTTGATGTAGCATCTTCAGAAGTTGGAACGACTGGAGTAATCTTAGGTGTGTAAGTTGTTTCTACTGTTGTACCATTAGTATCCGTAGCTTGAACTTTCACTGGAACAACATCACCTGAATAAGATTTATCCGTTGGGGTGAAGGTCACAACACCTGTTTCTTTATCAACGGTGAAGGTACCAATTACATCACCTGCTGGTGATTTCGCTTCTACTGATGCTGCTGGCTGACCAGTTTCATCAAGAAGAGTAATAGTATCCTTATCAATTGGTGCAACTGGGTCACCTTCAGTGAAGGTTACTGTTCCAGTTTGAACCAAACCTTGAGGTCCCGTAGATTCAGCTGGTGTTGCTGTTGGAGTTACTGGAGTCACAGTTGGAGTGTACTTAGCAGTAACTGGAGTACCGTTCTTATCGACACGTTTAACCGTTACGCCTGTTCCTGTGCCTGTGAATGATTTTTCTGGAACAAAGGTTACGGTTCCGTCTGGAGCAACTGTGTAAGTTCCTTCACCAGGAACGGTCTTCGTAGTTGAGCCATCTTCAAATGTTGCAGGTGTATCATCATCCATTGGAACATTTGGATTACCTGGTGTGAAGGTTGGTGTACCTGTTTGCGTTTGACCTTGTTTGTCAGTAGATGTTGTATCTTCTGCAGTTGGTGTAACTGGTGTTACGGTTGGTGTATAAGTTGCAGAAGCTTTTGTTCCGTTCTTATCTTCACGAACCACTGTTACAGCTGGTGCAGTTCCTACGAATGATTTTTCTGGAACAAAGGTTACGGTTCCGTCTGCTGCTACTGTGTAAGTACCAACACCGTCTACAGTCTTAGTCGTTGAGCCATCGTCAAATGTTGCTGGAACATCATCGTTCATTGGCACACGGCTATCGCCTTCTGTAAATACTGGCTTACCAGTTTGTGTAGCACCTTGGATATCTGTAGTTTCAACTGGTGTTGCAGTTGGAGTTACTGGAGTTACTGTTGGTGTGTACTTCGCTGTGATTTCAGTACCGTTCTTATCCACGCGTTTCACTGTTACGCCTGTAGCAGTTCCAGTGAATGATTTTTCAGGAACGAAGGTTACTGTTCCATCTGCTGCTACTGTGTAAGTTCCTTCACCATCGACAGTCTTCGTAGTTGAGCCATCTTCGAAGGTAGCTGGAGTATCTTCATCGATTGGAACATTTGGGTTTCCTTCGGTGAAGGTTGGTTTACCTGTTTGAGTGGCACCTTGGATATCTGTCGATGTTGCATCTTCAGAAGTTGGGACAACTGGAGTGATCTTCGGTGTGTAAGTTGTTTCTACTGTTGTACCATTTGTATCAGCTGCTTGAACCTTAACTGGGACAACATCACCTGAGTAAGATTTATCTGTTGGTGTGAAGGTCACAACACCTGTTTCTTTATCAACGGTGAAGGTACCAATTACATCACCTGCTGGTGATTTCGCTTCTACTGATGCTGCTGGCTGACCATTTTCATCAAGAAGGGTAATTGAATCCTTGTTAATTGGTGCGACTTCATCACCTTCAGTAAAGGTAACTGTTCCAGTTTGAACAAGACCTTGAGGGCCAGTTGATTCTGCTGGTGTAGCAGTTGGAGTTACTGGAGTCACAGTTGGGGTGTAAGTTGCAGAAGCTTTGGTTCCGTTCTTATCTTCACGAACAACCGTTACGGCCGGCGCTTTACCTGTGAATGATTTTTCAGGAACAAAGGTTACTGTTCCGTCAGCTGCTACTGTGTATGTACCAACTCCATCAACAGTCTTGGTAGTTGAACCATCTTCAAATGTTGCTGGAACATCGTCATTCATTGGTACACGACTGTCACCTTCAGTAAATTCAGGCTTACCTGTTTGGGTTTGACCTTGTTTACCTGTTGTTTCAATTGGTGTCGCTGTCGGTGTTACAGGAGTTACTGTTGGTGTGTACTTAGCTGTGATTTCAGTTCCGTTCTTATCCACACGTTTCACTGTTACACCTGAAGCAGTTCCAGTAAATGATTTTTCTGGGACGAAAGTTACTGTACCATCTGGAGAAACGGTGTAAGTTCCTTCACCATCTACTGTCTTCGTAGTTGATCCATCTTCAAAGGTCGCTGGTGTATCTTCATCAATTGGAACATTTGGATCACCTTCAGTAAAGGTTGGTTTACCTGTTTGAGTGGCACCTTGGATATCTGTCGATGTTGCAGGTTCAGCAGTTGGGACAACTGGAGTGATCTTAGGTGTGTAAGTTGTTTCTACTGTTGTACCATTTGTATCAGCTGCTTGAACCTTAACTGGAACCACATCACCTGAGTAAGATTTATCAGTTGGTGTGAAGGTTACAACACCTGTTTCTTTATCAACTGTGAAAGTACCAATTTCTTTACCTTCTGGTGATTTAGCAACTACAGATTCTGCTGGCTGACCATTTTCATCAAGGAGAGTAATGGTATCCTTATCAATTGGTGCAACTGGGTCACCTTCAGTGAAGGTTACTGTTCCAGTTTGAACCAAACCTTGAGGTCCCGTAGATTCAGCTGGTGTTGCTGTTGGAGTTACTGGAGTCACAGTTGGTGTGTAAGTCGCAGAAGCTTTGGTTCCGTTCTTGTCTTCACGAACCACTGTCACTGCTGGTGCTGTTCCAGTAAATGATTTCTCTGGAACAAAAGTTACAGTTCCGTCTGCTGCTACTGTGTATGTACCAACGCCATCAACTGTCTTGGTAGTTGAACCATCGTCGAAAGTAGCTGGAACGTCATCGTTCATTGGCACACGGCTGTCGCCTTCAGTAAATTCAGGCTTACCTGTTTGAGTTTGACCTTGTTTACCTGTTGATGTTGTATCTTCTGCTGTTGGTGTAACTGGTGTTACTGTTGGGGTGTAAGTCGCAGAGGCTTTGGTTCCGTTCTTGTCTTCACGAACAACCGTTACAGCCGGTGCAGTTCCGACAAATGATTTCTCAGGAACAAATGTCACCGTACCGTCGGCTGCTACTGTGTAAGTACCAACGCCGTCAACTGTCTTAGTCGTTGAACCATCGTCAAATGTCGCTGGAACATCTTCATTGATAGCTACTGTTTTCTCAACGCCATCTACTGTTACAGTTCCGCCCTTAAATTCAGGTTTACCAGTTTGCGTTGCACCTTGGATATCTTCTGTTTCAGCTGGTGTTGCTGTCGGTGTTACCGGTACGATTTCAGGCGTGTAAGTTGTGTCCACCTTGATACCGTTTGAGCTTTCAGCTTGAACCTTGGCTGGTGTGACTGCACCAGTGTATGATTTATCAGTCGGTGTGAAAGTGACTTGACCAGTAGCTGAATCGATAGAGTAAGTACCAATTTCAGTTGTACCATCAGCGGCATAAGCTGG
This sequence comes from Streptococcus sp. HMSC065H07, assembly GCF_001837325.1. NCBI lineage: Bacteria > Bacillati > Bacillota > Bacilli > Lactobacillales > Streptococcaceae > Streptococcus > Streptococcus sp. HMSC065H07. The sequence goes on along the minus strand of NZ_KV832043.1, from coordinate 146,751 downwards.
TGTACTTGTCACTTCATTGCCATCATTATCCAAAAGCGTGTAGCTATTATCTTTGATCGTAATAGCTTTATCTTCACCATTCACTTGAACAGTTGTTCCTGCAAAGGTTGGTGTCCCTGTTTGTGTTGCACCTTGAACATTTTTAGAAGTTGCAGGGTTTGCAGTTGGAACTGCTGGCACAACAGTTGGTGTGTAGGTCGCATCTGAAGTAATGGTTGCAGTCTTACCATTAGCATTTGTAATCGTAGCAGTTGCCTGAACAGTTACTCCTTTTGCAGTACCAACAAAGTCTTTTTCTGGCGTAAATGTTACTGCTCCAGTCGTTGGGTCGATAGTATAGCTACCTTCACCTGCTACTGTCACTGTTGTTTCATCAGTTGGTTGACCAGTTGCTGGATCTACCAATTTCTTGCTTGTGATTTCAGCAGTCTTATCATTACTCAAATCAAAGGTTGGTGTTTGGGTTTGAGGAACGTTTTGAACATCCGCAGAAACCTTGTCTGTAGGAGTCACTGTGATTGGTGTGACAGTTGGAGTGTACTTAGCTGTTGCAGTCTTGATGTAGTCCTGTTGGATCTTACCATCTTTGTTTCGACCAACTGGCGCTGACAATGTAACTTCCACACCTTTGGCTGTACCAGTAAAGCTTGGATCTGGAGTGAAGGTTACTTCACCCGTTGAAGGATTAATGGTGTAAGTTCCTTCCCCTTCAACTGTTACAGATGGCGCATCAGTAGTGAGACCTGTGGCAGGATCCACCAACTTAGCAGGATATTCTGCACTTGGAGTGATTGCAATCTTGTCACCATTTGAGTTAGTCTCAGTTGTGTTAAAGGTCGGAGTTTCTTTTTGAGTCGCCCCTTGAACATCCGTCGAAGTTTTGTCTACTCCTTCGATTTCAATTGGAGTGACTGTTGGGACGTATTGACCATCCATGGTATTCAACTGACCATTAATGTTTGCTTCTTGATCTGGGAATTTTGTTGACCAACCAGTATCATAACCGTTGTTATCTGAACGACGGATAGAAATACCATCAGCTGTTCCAAGGAAGTTATCTTCAGGAATAAATTCAACATCGACATCTTTACCGTTGGCAGTAATCTTGTACTTACCTTGTCCTGGAACGACATAGTAACCGTCCGCATCAAGAGTTGCACGGTTGCCATCTTTATCAACGATGTATGGTTCTACCGTTTCGTCAATAACGGCACTAGAATTAAGCTCATACTTGTGTTCTCCACGTGCTGTAAAGGTTACAGTTGCAGTTTGCTTCGCCCCTTGAGGACCACTTGTTTCCTTGAATTCCCCTTTTGGTGGGTGCGTAATTTGAGTTCTGAAGTCTTCCACTTCCCCTGATAAGGCCATACCAGTTGGGCTCTCAATCTCGTTAGCTTTCTTGGCAATACGAACACGAGCACCTAGTTCTTTAACGCTAGGGTCGATATAAGTCTTGCTATTTGCAAAGGTCAACTCAACGGTGCCGTCATTTGTGATTCTTGCAAGATTCGAACGCTCATCTTCATCAAAGGTACCATTTTGGTTAAAGTCTATCCAACCGTAGATATAAGCTTCTGAAGCTCCATCTGTATGGGCTTCTATTGACAGCTTGTAGTTACCTGGGCGTGTACGATCCATCTTGATCATCTCATTGGTTGTACCTTTAAGCTCATCTGGAAGCAATTGGTCAATTCCTTCATCGGCCGTAGTTGCCTTATCATCACCGAACCAGTCAAGAACAGTATTCTCATCCATATCTGGGCTCACATTACCAATATATGGTTGATTTACTTTAGCACCAGTTACACCATCTACAGTTGCAATGGTATGCATAGCTTTTCCGTATGACTCAGGAGCGTCCCCTTCATCAATTGGGAAGAATCCTAGCATTGCTGACTGTTTACCACCTGAAGCGACATAAAGTCCAACTTCAGAGGCACCACGCGTCATAACGATTGGAACAGTATAATTACCTTCAGAAATGTTTGGTCCAAAGATACCAGTTCCTAGACCACCTGTAACTTGGTCAGGATTTCCAAAATACTTCCAAGCTACTGGTTTCTTTTCTGGTCCAACTTGAGTAGATCTACGAAGTTGGTTTAAGTTGGTATTATTAAATTTAGGATTAGGTCCAAAAAGATTTTCAGTATCTTGTGGTGAATATGTTACAGAAGTACTTGGTCTGGTAAACTTTTTCCATTCTCCAATATGCTGCCAACCTTCTCCATTGGTAGTAAACATAACTAATTCACCTGGGTTAGCAGACTCCCCATCAGCCATAACAATAGCTGGCTTAACTGTCTTACCACGGAAGGTTGCAGAGATTTCAAACTGAACTCCAATATTTCCACCATTCAAAGCTGAACTTATGGTAGTCTTCTTGGTTTTCGTATCAATATTCTCAAATCTGATTTCAGTCCAATTATTTTGGGCATCAGCGACGATTTTGGCCTCTTCACCATTGTTAAAAGCTTGCTTAGCAGCATTTGAAGTGACTCCACTTACATAACCATTTTTTGCATTTGGATCATAGGTTGCTTTTTCAGCTTCTGTAGCCCCTTGATTTTCCATCCGTTTCTTATAGATTTCAGTCGCTTGGAAAGGTTTCAAAGATTTGACTTTTACAGTAACTACATAACCAGGCATGATTTCCTTGGTATAGGTAGACCCAACTTGAAGAGCCAATTTTTCTTCTAAGTTCTCAGTTGGTTTAACTTCACTTTTAGGAACTAATACTGTAGTAGTTCCTGTCCAGTTAGCTACATCTCCAAAGTCCAACCATGAGATTTGGCTAGCCATAGATTTGGCATCAACATTTGTTGTAAAGCCTGGTTTTTCAACTTTTGGTGTTGAAGTTGCATCTTCAACATCATCACCAATCAAGTTTGGATCATTGGCATCACCAAGGGCACGACGAGTACGACGGCGACCAGAAGTTTCTGCTGTTACAACAGGTTGCTCTACAGCAGACGCTTCGGCACCACTTGAAAGAGCATTCGTTGTAGAAGCTTCTGCTTGAACGTCCACACCTTGTGCTTCAGATGCTGTTTCTGAAGCAGGTGTTTCAGATGATGCTGATGTAACAGAGGCTGTCGTTGAAACTCCCGTAGTATTGCCTACACTTGTAGAGCCAGCAACACTAGTGGTAGATGCTGCAGTAGTTGCTGACGTTGATGTAGCTGCTTGAGATGCAGTCTCACTAGAAGCTTGTGTTGTAGACGTTTCAGAAGTAGCTGCGCTAGCATTTGAAACGGTTTGAGACTGACTATTAGTCTCAGTACTAGATAAAATATTTGCGACTTCCGTCGAAGCTTGAGCAGCAACAGCATTCTGAGAAGATGTCTCATCACTCACTGTAGCAGTAGTGCTAGCTACATCTCCTGCTTGGACTTGGTTAGCTGTTTCATCGGCAGATACTTGACTAGCAGTACCAACCATAACCAGAGTTCCAAGAAGAACGGAGCAAACCCCTACATTCAGCTTACGAATCGAAAATCGACTTATACGATCATTAAATAAATCTTTACCCACTTTGGTAATCCTCCACACTTATACTATTAAGTATCTCACCCCTCAATGAGATTAAAAGTATTTAAAAATACTAATCGTTAAATATTTTAACAAAATTCCTAATATTTGTGAAAAGAAATGCTCTTATTTTCAATTTTTTTATAAGGTTCACTTAAAAATAATCATGTAAACAATAGAATGATTATAGATATCACTATTTTTATAAACTTTTCAATTAATAATTTTATAATTATTTACTTTTAGAATTGTCAGTAAAAAGAAACTTATGATTTCATTTTTTTCAAAAATCGATTTTCAGAATTAATAATTCATTAGAACTTTTAAATTAGTAAGTCATTATTGAAATAAAAATGGTTGGTTATCAACTCAGTCCTTCTAAAAAATATAGCTTATAACCATCTTAACTATAGTTTAGAAGCCTATTTAACGACATTTTTTATCCTGTTGTTTTCAAGAAAAGCAAAATTTCTTTGAAAAGATAATTTCCCACTTCGCTAAATACTTTCTAAGTCATATGACACTTAGAACTAAATCTGTTGAAAATACAAACCAAATCAGCCATCTTGCTTTAAACCATTCGGAATAAGTATGATATTCTTCACTTTTTCACTTGTTATTATTATCCAATTGATTTAGCTACCTACGAAAAAAGCTCTATAATCTCTTCAATAGTTTAACCTACTAAATCGATTATAGAGCCAAAAAAAGAAGATCCAAAGACCTTCTTTCAATTTAAGTTCTACTTAAATTATTTTACTGTGCGGATACGCATAGTGTTTGTACCACCTGTACCTACTGGAACACCAGCAACGATAACAATGTTATCACCAGATTCTACAAGACCTGATTCCAATGCAACTTTTTCAGCAACATCAAACATATCATCAGTTGAGCTTGGTTTTTCAGTAACTACTGGAATAACACCCCAGTTAAGCATCAATGATTTTTGAGTAATTTCATCGAATGTTACAGCCAAGATATCAGCTTCTGGACGGTATTTAGAAATCAAACGAGCAGTGTTACCTGATTCAGTAAGAGCAACAACAAGTTTGATATCCATTGAGTTAGTAGCATCTTTAACTGCAGACGCAACTACTTCAGTCTTAGTTGAACGGTCAAATGTTGATGAATCAAGACGACCATACTCTTTAAGAAGAGTTTGAGCGTTTTTATCAATTGTAGCCATTGTACGAACTGATTCAACTGGGTATTTACCATTTGCAGATTCACCAGAAAGCATTGTAGCATCTGTACCATCGATAACTGCGTTGAATACGTCAGATACTTCAGAACGAGTTGCACGTGGTTTTTCTGTCATTGTTTCAAGCATGTTAGTAGCTGTAACAACAACTTTACCAGCAGCGTTTACTTTTGTGATGATCATTTTTTGGTAAACTGGAACCATTTCGAATGGTACTTCGATACCCATGTCACCACGAGCGATCATGATACCGTCAGCAGCTTCGATGATTTCATCAATGTTATCGATACCTTGTTGGTTTTCGATTTTAGCCAACAATTGAACGTGACCATTACCAGTTTCTTCACAGATAGCACGAACTTCTTGTACATCTTTTGCAGTACGTACGAATGAGATAGCGATAAAGTTAAGACCTTGTTCAAGACCAAAACGGATATCAGCGTTATCACGTTCAGCAAGTGCTGGGAAAGGAATTTTAGTGTAAGGGATGTTTACACCTTTTTGTTTAGCAATGATACCATCATTTTCAACATCAACGATGAATTCACGTTTTTCAGCATCTTTGTCTACAACACGAAGACCAAGTTTACCATCATCGACAAGAACTTGTTTACCAACTTCTACATCGTCAAAAACGTCAAGTGCACCTGCAACGTTCAAAGCGATAACGTCGCGAGTTGATTTGATACCTTGTTTAGTAGCAACACGAATTTGTTCACCAGTTTTGTATGCATACTCTTTAGCATCACCTTCGAACAATTCAGTACGGATTTCAGGTCCTTTTGTATCAAGAAGGAAACCTACTTTTTGACCAGCAAGGTCTTCTGCCATACGAACGACATCCATACGTTCACCTTGTTCAGCGTGGTCACCATGTGAGAAGTTGAAACGGAAAACGTTGGCACCTTCCTTGATCAATTGAGCAATGTTTTTAGCAGATGCTTCACGGTCAAGTTTTTCACCCCAGTAACCATCTTCACCAAATTTTTTGCCGCCACGGATTTCAACCGCAGGACCAAGTGTTGCAACGATTTTTACACGTTTATTCATGATAAATAAAACTCCCTTATATTTTTTGTCGCATTAGCGACGGTTTAACAATAATTTAAGTAACTAAGATTAGCTCAAGTTAGACAATGAACGGTTAAGGTCTGCAAAGTCAAGACGTGCTTTGTGAGGATTATTGACGATAATTTTACCGTCTTCAGTAAGACTGAACAAAGCTCCTTCTTCTGCTGTACCAAGGATTGGGCTTTCAACAAGCTCTTCATTGTGGATACCAACAGCTACACCACCAATACCTTGTTTAAGGAGGTCAACCGCATGTGCACCCATCCATGAAGCAAGAACACGGTCACGCGCAGTTGGTGAACCACCACGAACCACGTGTCCAATGTTTGTTGCACGAAGATCTGAAGTATCTCCAGCTTCTTTCATTTTAGCAGCAAATTCTTCAGCACCCATGACACCTTCAGCAACTACGATTACGTGGTGAGTTTTAGCACCTGATTCGTAACCTTCTTTAACTTTACGTACAACTTCGTTAATATCATACTCTTCTTCAGGTACGATAATTTGGTCTGCACCAGAAGCAATACCAGCCCAAAGAGCGATATCACCAGCGTTACGTCCCATAACTTCAACGACAAAAGTACGTCCATGACTGAATGCAGTGTCTTGAATCTTATCGATAGCTTCTGTTGCTGTTGCAACAGCAGTATCAAAACCAATTGTATAGTCTGTACCAACGATATCGTTATCGATAGTTCCTGGAAGACCAACAGCTGGGAAACCATGTTCAGTCAAACGCATAGCACCATGGTAAGAACCATCTCCACCAATAACTACTACACCTTCGATTCCATGTTTTTTAAGTTGCTCAATACCTTTAAGTTGACCCTCAAGTTGGGCAAACTCAGGATAGCGAGCAGACTGAAGGAAAGTTCCACCACGGCTGAGGATGTTGTCTACGCCTTTGGCATCAAGTTGGAAGATATCTCCTTCAACCATACCAGCGTATCCACGGTTAATGCCGAAGACCTCAATTCCTTCAGAAATTGCTTTGAGAACAACTGCACGAGCGGCAGCGTTCATACCAGGGGCATCTCCACCACTAGTTAAAACAGCAATACGTTTCATTATTCCTGATACTCCTTTTATATATTTAACATTTTAATTATAACACAAAGAATTCTAAATGGCTTTAAATTTGAAAATATTTATTGTTTTTTTACCGTAAAACCGTTTTCAGCACATAAGGTGCTAATTCCCGATTAAGTTCCTCGTTCTTAGTTACTCTGTATCTTTGACTAACGATAGTTTCCTTACTTCCTTGATAACGGATAATGACAGGAATGTGTCCAGGATGCTTAGCTAATATTTGAGAAACTTCTATGTCTTTATCATGATTCTCAAGTAAAATCCAGAAACGCTCCGTGCTAGCTTCCTCCATGTTTGACAAGATTAACTGAATGCGTCCATCACGCTCTTGGGTCCGTCCATCAAGATAAAAGAGACCACCTTCACTTAATTTATCCTTATGATAGAAATAAGTTTCTGGAAATAGGGTAACATCAAGTTTATTGATCCCATCAGTGACGTTCAGAAAGGCCATCTGATCACCTTTTTTAGTTCTGATAATTCGAACGGATTCTATCTGAACCAAAACCGTTGCCTTAGTATTAACAGCCAAATCAGAAATGGCTTGATAGGGACGAGAGGCCATTTTTTGAGCCAAGTGTAAAGGATGGGGGCTAAGTCCAACTCCTAGTAACTCCTGTTCTAAATTATAACGATCCGTCTGACTATAGTCTTCATAATCAACCCAAGAGTAAGATGACTCTGCAAACAAACTTCCTAACTCATTGACAAAAGTAAAGAGGTTGCTTAAATTACCAATGATTTTCTGACGATTTGGTTCAAAAATATCAAACAAACCAATCTGGATAAGAGGTGTCAGACTATCGACTTTCTGATATTTGCTAGGAATACGTGTCAAAAAGTCTTCTATAGAAATGTATTTACCATTTTGTTTGCGATCCTCAATAATCCAAAGGGCAAAATCTCTTGGCAAGCCTTTGATAGTCTTAAGACCTAATACAATCTTTCCATCTGAAATCTTGTCCAGATAGGGAATTCTATTAATATCAAGGCTGGCTAGAGAAAAGCCATTTTCAATTGCATCCTTAATGTAATCACTAGACGAATAGTTTAACATGACGTCATAGAAAATCTGAGGGTAATGCGTTTTGAAATAGGCTAATTGAAAGGCTAGTGCTGAATAAGCATAGGCATGACTTCTATTAAAGCCATAACCTGCAAACTTAGCCATCATACTAAAGAGTCGTTCAGCAATCTGTGGGTCACGTCCCAACCGACGACTTCCTTCCATGAACTCTTCGGACATCTTGGACATTTCATTGGCATCTTTTTTCGACATTGCTCGACGAAGCAAATCGGCTTTTCCGAGTGTAAAGCCTGCAAATACTTGGGCAATCTGCATAACCTGCTCCTGATAAAGCATGATGCCATACGTAGGCTCAAGGATTGGTGCAACTACTGGATCAATCAAATCTACTTTTTCCTTACCATACTTACGAGCGATGAAATTATCTGTATAATCGCTAGCTCCAGGTCGGTTAAGAGAGGTTGTCGCTACCACTTCTTCGAACTTAGCGGGTTTAATCCGTTTAAGAAGGTTAATAGCACCCGCCTGCTCAAACTGAAATATTCCCTTAGTTTTCCCCTTGGCAAAAAGAGCTAGGGTCTGTGGATCTTCCAAATCAATTGATTTGATATCTATAGCGACTCCATGCTCTTCTTCAAGTTTCTCCTTCATTTTTTGAACAAAGGTCAAATTACGGAGGCCCAAGAAATCCATCTTAAGCAAGCCATTGGCTTCGACTGCGGAGGCATCGTACTGAGTAATCATCATATCCTCACCAGCTTTTAGAGGAATATGGTTGGTCAGGTCATCGTCACTCATCACAATACCAGCAGCATGGATTGAGGTCTGTCTTGGCTGACCTTCAATAGCCTTAGCAATCTCAAAAGCCCTCTGAAATTCTTGTCTTTGATTAATCAACTGTCTAAATGACATATTCTTCTCATAGACAGAGGTCAAGGTATCACGAAAAGAAATCTTTTTACTAAGTTGTGATAGTTCAAATTCCTTGGCTCCGAAACGTTTAAAAACATCTCGGATAGCCTGTTTGGCCCCAAAAGTTGAAAAAGTAACAATCTGAGCAGAGTGCTTACTACCATAACGGTCCCTAACATAATGAAGAAACTCGCTTCGATAGATATCAGGCAAGTCGATATCTATATCAGGCATGCTATAACGTTCTTCATTTAGAAAACGCTCAAAAAGCAAGTCATTTTTAACGGGATCAATTCCAGTAATATCAAGGACATAAGCCACCAAGCTTCCTGCAGCAGACCCACGTCCCATTCCCATATAATAACCACGGCTACGCCCAAAGCGTAATAAGTCCCAGACAATCAAGAAATAATCATCAAAGCCCATCTGATGAATGATAGACAATTCTTTGTCTAAACGTTCCTGATAAACTGCTGCGCTTAACTTTTTAGTTTCTAATCCAGATTGGGCTAATTGACGTAATTGGTCAACTGCTGGCATATCACGATTAAAACGGGGAAGCTTCAAATCCGTATCAAATTGATAAGTAATGTCTGAAACAAGTTGCTCCAAATTGTTCAAAGCCTCTGGAATATCACTATATGCACTTTCCATTTCTTGAGGCGAGAAAAGAAGCTGATTCATAGGACAAATAGAGGCCTCTGACAAGGAAACGTTTTGTGAGATGGCGTGTAACATCTGAATTGTCGAGCGATCTACATTCTCAAAATAACGCACTGTATGTAAAGGAATTACAGGATAATCAAACTCTTTGCCAGCATCTTCTGGCCTTACCCCAATAAAAACCTCTGAACCAAGAGTCATCCCTGGCTCCCAGTCTTCACTCGGAAGGATGAGGGCAATAGCATTCAGATAGTCCGAAAAAGCTGTAAACTCACGTTGCCCTGAGGAGAGCTCTGTTGCCAACTTCATCAAATTTTTATAGCCCTGATTATTTTTTGCTAATAGACGAAAAGGAATTTTTCTTCCCTCGTAAAATAGATTAGCTTCCATACCAATCAAAGGACGTAAACCGTTGCTACTTGCAAACTGAGCAAAATGATAAGCAGCATAGAGATTGTCACGATCCATCAAACCAAGGGCTTGATAGCCAAGCTCTTTGGCACGCTTAATGTAGGTGGTCAAATCTACAACACTATCCATGAAACTATAGACAGATTTTGTATCCAATTGTGCAAACATGAAGGCCTCCTTTCTATCCTTCTATTATAGCATACGCTTCTTGTAAAAACGCCTCTACCATGTTAACTGTTTCAAACAAAAAGAATGAGATAGAACAACACCTTAAACATTGTCCTTATCCCATTCTTTTAAGTCTTCATTATTATTTTACATACACATCATTGTTTCTTATTGCCAATATGATGGGCGTTGTTTTTCATAGGCAGCAATCAAATCTTCATATTGAAGAGTGATTCCAATATCGTCAAGCCCTTCAACCAATTTACGTTTCCACTCATGATCAATATCAAATGGAAACTCTCCTGCTGAAGATTTAATCACTTGATTTGGAAGGTCAATCGTAATTTCTTCACCTGCAGGAAGAGCAGCCAATTTTTGACGTACTTCCAAGGGTTGAACGATTGGCAACATACCATTCTTCAATTCGTTGTTATAGTGGATATCTGAAAATGATCCAGCGATAACACAGCGGAAACCATAGTCTTCCAATGCCCATGCAGCGTGTTCACGAGATGACCCCGAACCAAAGTTATCACCAGTAACCAAAATGGTCGCATCGCGATACTCAGGTTTATTGAAGACGAAATCAGGATTTTCATCGTAATCATCATTAAGGTAACGCCATTCAAACATCAAATTCTTACCGAAACCTTTTTTATCAACAGCTTTCAAGAATTGTTTGGGAATGAGTTGGTCCGTATCGATGTTATCATTCATCAAAGGTACTGATTTCCCTGTATAGACGGTAAATTTTTCCATTATCTTCTCCCTTATGCTTGAACTTCTGGCATATCGCGGACATCTACAAATTTACCAGCGATTGCTGCAGCTGCTGCCATTGCTGGACTACAAAGGTGAGTACGAGCACCATATCCTTGACGTCCCTCGAAGTTACGGTTACTTGTAGATGCACAATGCACGCCTTCTGGAACATGGTCTGGGTTCATACCAAGACACATTGAACAACCTGGATCGCGCCATTCAAATCCCGCATCCATGAAAATTTTATCCAAACCAAGACGTTCAGCTTCTTTCTTAACTGGACGCGAACCTGGAACAACAATAGCTGTCAATGTCGGTGCAATATGTTTTCCTTTAACAAATTTAGCAGCTAACTCAAGGTCGCTAAGACGTGCGTTAGTACAAGAACCAATGAAGACATAGCCAAGATCAATATCTTTAGCATATTCACCAGGCTTAACGTCCATATACTCGTAGGCACGTTCATCATTAAAGTCCTTGATTTCTGGGAATGGTTGGTCAAACTCAACACCCATTTCAGGGTTAGTTCCCCATGTAACCATAGGTGCCAATTCTGAAACATCAATAGTAATCACTTTATCATATTCAGCATCTGGATCTGAAACCAAAGTTTTCCAGTCGGCTACTGCTTCTTCGAATTTCTCACCCTTAGGTGCGCATGGACGCCCCTCAACATAATCATAAGTTTTTTGGTCTGGATTCATAAGACCCATCTTAGCACCAAATTCAATAGACATGTTACAGATGGTCATGCGTTCATCCATTGAAAGAGCATCGATAGCCTCACCACAATATTCAACTGCGTATCCTACACCAGCATCAACACCATAGCGTGCAATGAGTGCAAGAATAAAGTCTTTTGAATAAACACCTGGCTGTGGTTTACCAACAAATTCAACCTTCATTTTCTTCGGTTTCACTTGCCACAAACATTGTGTCGCAAAGACATGTTCTACCTCAGATGTACCAATACCAAAGGCAATAGCACCAAAGGCACCATGAGTAGCCGTATGACTATCTCCACAAACGACAAATTTTCCTGGTTGACTACGACCTGTTTCAGGACCAACCATGTGGACAATCCCCTGACGAGCAGTACCGTGGGTAGCCGCATCAATACCAAATTCCTCAACGTTTTTCGCCAAAGTATCAATTTGGTTTTTAGAAATAAGGTCACGAATGTTAAAAATATCAACCGTAGGAACGTTGTGGTCTGTCGTACCAAAAGTTAAATCTGGGCGACGAACTTTACGTCCAGCATCACGAAGTCCTTGAAAGGCCTGTGGACTTGTAACCTCGTGAATATAATGCTGATCCACATACATCAATTGTGGTTCGCCCTCATTTCCAGTAACGACGTGGCGTTCCCAAAGTTTATCAAAAATTGATTTTCCGCTCATAAAATACTCCAATTATAATCTAAGGATTAGCTAATCCGAAAGTCTTGTTAGAATAAGGTATAAAAGAAAGACATCTATAACAATTCCTATAAGCCAGCAAAGCTTAAAGTACCATTTGTTAATTTTATGTCTAAAAAGTTTTCCACCTAGAAAGGCACCAATACCACCAAAGGTCAGAGTCTGCAATAATAATGCCTTCTCAGAAATTCGTCTCTTATGTTGAATAGCCTTATGTTTATCAAGGCCATAAACCAATAAGACGACAATATTCCATACCAACAAAACACTTAGTAACACTAATTTCAGTGTCATGATTTTAGAGATTGCCAATAATAGCTGCTGTCATTTCAGCAGTCGAAGCCTGACCACCCAAATCACGTGTCAAGATGCCTTGATTCAAGGTCTTATCAACAGCATTTTCAATCAATTCTGCCCCTTCAGTTTCATTGAAACTTTCACGTAACATCATAGCTACTGACAAAATCATTGAAATTGGATTGGCAATACCTTGACCAGCGATGTCTGGTGCCGAACCGTGGATTGGTTCATAAAGACTTGGACCATTTTCAGAATGACTGGCAGATGGCATAACACCTAAAGTTCCTGGAAGGACACTGGATTCATCAGACAAGATATCACCAAAAAGGTTTTCTGTCACAACCACATCAAAACGAGCTGGGTTGGTAATCATAATCATTGCGGCACTATCAACGAGCTGGTGTTCAAGAGTTACATCTGGAAACTCCAAAGAAACTTCATCAGCAACCTTACGCCACAATTTAGAAGTTGCCAAAACATTTTGTTTATCAATGCTAGTGACCTTTTTGCCACGACCTTGGGCAATCTTGAAGGCACGACGCATGATACGACGAATCTCATCTGCTGAATAATCATTGATATCGCGAGCCTTATCTTCTTCCAAAATGTGCTCACCAAAGTAAATACCACCTGTGAGCTCACGAACAACGACGAAGTCTACGCCCTCAATACGCTCAGGTTTAAGAGGTGACAAGTGTTTCAAAGCATCAAAGATGCGGACAGGACGGATATTAGCAAAGAGATTCAACTCCTTACGAATGGCCAAAAGTCCTTGTTCAGGACGAACTGGCGCATTGTCATATTTAGGTCCACCAATTGCAGCCAAGAGGATAGCATCTGCTGATTTAGCAGCATCCAAAGTTGACTTAGGAAGTGGATGACCCTCGGCATCAATGCCAGCACCACCAAATGGTTTAGCATCGATGTCGTAATCAAATCCAATTTTTGAAGCTACTTTTTCAAGAACTTCAAGACCTGCTGCCATAATCTCAGGTCCAATTCCATCACCTGAAAGTGTTACAATTTTCTTTGTCATGTTTAACTCCTCTTCGGCTTATGGAAGATCACGATAAGAAACCTTACGTGCCATCTCACCAGCATTTTCTTTTTGAACCAATGTATTAGCATTGATATAGGCAATTGCTGATGCTTTCAAGACATCAAAGTCCAAACCAGATGCATTGAAAATAGTATCTGTATCTACATTTTCTACAGTTACAAGTACACGCGCTTGCGCATCAATACCATCAGTTACTGCGTCAATATTATAAGAAGTCAAGCGAACTGTTTGGTTGAAGAATTTGTCAATAGCATTGAAGATAGCTTCAACTGACCCTTGGCCATTTGCCAAAAATTCAACAGATTCACCGTCTTCATTAGCCAAACTTACTGTAGCAGTGATTGTTTCATCAGCATTAGTAGTCAAACGAAGATCTTCGAAGTGGAAACCTTCTGGATTATCTACACTTGTACCAGCAACAAGTGCACGAATATCTGCATCAGTAATATCATGTTTTTTCCCAGCCAAGACTTTAAATTTGGCAAAGAGTGGTTTGATATCTTCTTCCACAAAGTCAAGCTCAAGTTCTTTCAATTTTTCAACAAAGGCATGACGTCCTGACAATTTACCAAGAGGAAGACTGTTACTCTTCACACCTACCAATTCTGGTGTGAAAATTTCATAAGTTTGTGGGTTCTTAAGAACACCATCTTGGTGGATACCTGATTCATGAGAGAAGGCATTTCCACCAACAACAGCTTTATTTTTAGGAACAGGAATACCTGAGAAGCGAGAAACAAGCTCTGATGTATTCATAGTTTCATTCAAAACAATATCACAACTTGCTTGGAAGAAGTCTTCACGAATTTTCAAAGCAACAGCTACTTCTTCAAGAGCAACATTACCCGCACGCTCACCAATACCATTAACAGTTCCCTGTACACGTCCAGCACCATGTTTAATTGCTGTCAAAGTATTTGCAGTTGCCATACCAAGGTCATCGTGACAGTGAACACCAAAGACAACTTTATGATCTGATTTAATATTTTCAGTCAAGTGATCAAAAATACGTGCAAACTCTTCTGGAGTCGTAAAGCCAACTGTATCAGGAATATTAATATATGAGGCACCAGCATCAACTGCTGTTTGAACAACTTCAGTCAAGAAATCAAGCTCAGTACGAGTAGCATCTTCAGGAGAAAACTCAACAACTTCAAATTTTGAACGTGCATATGACACATGTTCTTTTACAGCTTCAAGAATTTCTTCTTTTGATTTCTTCAATTTAAACTCACGGTGAATCGGACTTGTTGCGATAAAGACATGAATTTGTGGATACTTAGCATCTTTTAAAGCCTCATAACAAGCATCAATATCAGATTTTACTGAGCGAGCCAAACCAGTAACAGAAGTTGTTGTCATAGCTTCCGCAATTTGTTTTACGGCCTCAAATGAATCTGGGCTAGCTGCAGGAAAACCTGCTTCGATTACAGAAATTCCCCATTTTTCAAGTTGTTTAGCAATGGCAACTTTTTCTTTGATTGAAAAGTTAACACCAGGTGTTTGTTCCCCATCACGAAGACTTGTATCAAAAAATTCAACTTTACGCATAGACAATCCTCTTTCTAAAAGTAAAAACGATAGTAGTAAAAAAACATCTCACTCGGAAACCCAAGCGAGATGTTTTTACCTCCCGCTTGGTAAGCCAAACAGGACTAATGCTTTTGCACTAGCCCTCATTACGCAATAGCAAAACAGTTGTAGTTGCGAATGTCATTTGACTCATTTCCTTTCGATGTATCTTGGTTAATATGATACATCTTTCCAACTTGAAAGTCAAGGAAAAATTACTGAATTGACTGACTTTTCTGACCACTATTTACATTTATTTTCAAGAAAAGAAAAAAGCTGACCGAAGTCAACTTTTTATTTGTTAATGATAACTACTTATCTCAGCTTATTTTCCGAGGTAGTATTCGCTAACAACGTTCAATTTTTCATCAAATTCGAATACCAATGGTGGGAAGTTTGGAATTTCAACATCCATGATTTCGTCATCTGACAATTGTTTGATGTGTTTTACAAGGGCACGAATTGAGTTACCGTGTGCACCTACGAATACGTTTTTACCATCTTTAAGAGCTGGAGCGATTTTATCTTCCCAGAATGGAAGGGCACGTTCCAAAGTAACTTTCAAGTTTTCAGCATCTGGAATTACTGAGTCATCAAGTGAAGCGTAACGACGGTCAGTGTGTGCTGAGTGCTCATCATCACGATCCATTGCTGGAGGCAATACATCATATGAACGACGCCAGATGTGAACTTGCTCATCACCAAATTGCTCAGCAGCTTCTGCTTTGTTTTTACCAGTCAAACCACCGTAGTGACGTTCGTTCAAGCGCCATGATTTTTCAACTGGAACCCAAAGTTGGTCAGATGCTTCAAGAGCCAAGTTAGTTGTTTTGATCGCACGTTTCAATACTGAAGTGTATGCTTGGTCAAATTCGATACCAGCTTCTTTAATCAATTTACCAGCGTCGATAGCTTGTTGAGTACCTTTTTCAGAAAGATCTACGTCAGCCCAACCTGTGAAAAGGTTAGCTTTGTTCCATTCAGACTCACCGTGGCGAGCGAAAACCAATTTTACCATTAGTTGTGTCTCCTTTTTATTTTGGGTTAAACCCATTTACTGTATCTATTCTACCCAAAAAACCTTGAAAAAGCTAGCAAAATCCAAAAAATTCTGTAAAATTCTATTGCTTCTTGTCTTGGCAAAAAGAGACGATATCAGAATTTCGTTTTAGAGGCTTTAGCCCGTCCAATATTTCCTTGTTTTAGGCCCCTTTTCATGCTAAAATGAGATGAAATAGTAACATTTTACTTTGTGATCTTTAAGGAGGATCTTATGGTTTCTACTGCTACAAAAGTTGGTCAGTTTACGTTTGATAACTGTCTTATGAATGCCGCTGGTGTTCATTGTATGACTAAGGAAGAATTGGCAGAGGTTGAGGCTTCAGCTGCAGGTTCATTTGTCACAAAAACAGGAACACTTGAGGCCCGTCCCGGTAATCCTGAACCACGTTATGTGAATGTACCTCTTGGGTCAATCAACTCAATGGGATTGCCAAATAAGGGTTTCGAATACTACCTTGACTATGTCATTGAATTACAAAAGCAACCCAATACAAAAAATCATTTTCTTTCTCTCGTTGGTCTTTCACCTGAGGAAACACACTCCATTCTTAAAAAAGTTCAAGAAAGTGACTATGAAGGGCTGGTTGAACTCAACCTTTCATGTCCTAACGTTCCGGGTAAACCTCAAATCGCTTACGATTTTGAAACAACAACCGAGATCCTAACTGAAGTCTTTTCTTACTTTACGAAACCTCTTGGTGTGAAATTACCACCATACTTTGATATTGTGCACTTTGACCAAGCTGCTGCCGTTTTCAACCAATTCCCACTTGTCTTTGTTAACTGTGTGAACTCAATTGGTAATGGCCTTTACATTGAAGATGAGTCTGTTGTCATCAAACCTAAGAATGGTTTTGGTGGTATAGGTGGTGACTACATCAAACCTACTGCCTTGGCAAACGTTCATGCTTTCTACCAACGTTTGAAACCTGAAATCCAAATTATTGGTACTGGTGGTGTAAAATCTGGTCGTGATGCTTTTGAACACATCCTTTGTGGTGCAAGTATGGTACAAGTTGGTACTGCCCTTCAAAAAGAAGGTGTCGCTATTTTTGACCGTATTACTAAAGAACTTAAAGAAATCATGGAAGAAAAAGGTTACGAAACTCTTGAAGACTTCCGAGGAAAACTTCACTACATCGACTAGTCTATAAAAAAAGTTTGGAAGATTTTCCAAACTTTTTTGTTATTTGATGAGGATTCTCTTATTAGACAAGACCATCATCATCACGTTCATCCCAGTCTTCAAAAGGGTCCTTGCCCTCTTTTTCAGCTTGAAGACGTTTCTGACGCGCTTCTTCAATTTGTTCTTCACTTGGCTTCATCAGTTTGCTAATAGCAACAATACCTGATAGTTTAATAACAGTAAAAACCAAAAGAAAAATCAATACCACTGTTATGGTTTTCATAGATTTCCTTAACTTATTTCGTATAAATCAAAACCCCTAAAATCTTAGGGGTTTTTACATTATTTAACTGCGTCTTTAAGAGCTTTACCAGCTTTAAATGCAGGAACTTTAGAAGCTGCGATTGAGATAGCTTCACCAGTTTGTGGGTTACGACCTTGACGAGCAGCGCGTTCGCGTACTTCAAAGTTACCGAAACCAATCAATTGTACCTTTTCACCTGCAGCAAGAAATTCTTCGATAGAAGCGAAAACTGCATCTACAGCTGCTGCTGAATCTTTTTTAGTAAGCTCAGTTGCTTCTGCAACTTTAGCGATCAAATCTTGTTTGTTAGCCATTGTAACAATCCTCCAATTTATTTCTAAGCGAATAGTTTTTTTAGCGCTTGAACAAGTATTATCTTATCCTAAAAGACTTATGAGGTCAAGTAATAAACGCTAATTTAATCGCTTTTTTGCAAAAAGTAAAGGCTTTTTAATTTATTGTCTTATAGATGTCAAATTCGATACGGTCATTAACCAAATCTAGGCTTTGAGCACGTGCTGTTATCCCCTTCTCATTCTTCATAGACTGAATATTTAGGGTAACCTTTCCCTTCTTACTATCGATTGCGATGTAATCAGGAAGGTTAGTCGAACGTTTAATCATCTTAAGGGCATCCGAAACAGGCAGTTTCAAGGTTCCAGCTGAAAGCTCAGAAACATGCAGTACAATTGCTCCTGATTCACTAACAACCGGCGTAAAATAGACATATAGAGGAACAGGATGACCTAAAACCTTATAGCTACTTTCAAAAACAATTTTAGAATTGGTAACCTTGACCTTGAAACGCATCTTATCAGTCGAATAATCCTGGGCAAAGCCTGTAAGAGCAGCGTCAAGCTCATCCTTAGTCATACTATATTTTCCAATTTTAGTTGCTCCCTTGGGAAGGGATACAGAACTTGTCGTCTCCACTGGAGTCATGATTCTATATGTCACAACACTTACTAGGGCTAGATTTAAGGCCAAGAGTCCTAAAAATAGCCACTTCCATATCTTACTCACCTGACCACTCCTTCTTTGTTTGGTTAATACGTTTCAAAATGGCATCTGACATAATTTGATAACCTGTATTATTTGGATGAAAATGATCATCCTCAAAAAGAGCATCGTTCAGGCTATCTTGAGAAGATTTACTAGACTGAGAGGTATCATCAGAACTTGTAACACCGCCCTTACCATCAATTCCCTTATAAAGCAAATCATTTACAGGAACAAAATACACATTATCGTACTCTTTGCACACCTCTTCAGTAGACTGGTTCCAATTATCTACAATAGTTTGCATTTCTGTCATCTCTGGAAAATTAAGATAAAAAGGATTGTAAATACCAACAATATAAATTGGTAATGTTTTATTTTCCTTGCGAGCTAGCTCAATAATCTGTCTTAATCTCTTTTGATAGGCCTGAGCAGGCTTAGTGAAGGTAGCTACATTAAGATTCGTGATATTGTCCTTAATGACATGGATCACATCATTACCACCAACTGTCAGAGTCATCACTTTAGCCTTTTTGAGATCTCTTTGAATATCCTTCTTTTCTTGCATTCTTTTGAGAATTTGATTACTTGTATTCCCCGCAATACCGTAGTTACGAGAAGTTACTTGCCAGTCAAAATCTGACTCTAATGCCTGTGATAGCACAGGAACGAATCCTCCTTGATTACTACTATCACCTACCCCTTGAGTAAGGGAATCACCAATAGCAACATAGGTCACATTTTCATTTTTAATAGATTTAATCTTTTCTGCAATTTTTGATGACTGATGCATACTAGGAACGATAAAAATGAAGAGGCCGACAAATAAGAGAAAAAGCAAGAAGAAGCCTACGAGGCTTCTAACTAATTCTGATTCTTTCCACTTATTCATAACGAACCATTACGGCAAAGGCGCCTTCACCAGTGTGCGTTTGAATGATGGAACCAGTCTCAAGGATTGAAATTGGAGCACCTAAAACCTCAAGTTTTTTAGCCAGTTCATGTGCTAAATCAGGTGTCCCTGCATAAGAAATACCAATCTCTGCCACTTTGCGGTCCTTATCCTTGATACCATTAATATAAGAATCTAACCATTTCGTGAAAGTCTTAGCTCCTCGCCCCTTAGCAATCGTATTCAACTGATAGTCTTTCAACTCCATGATGACACGGATATTGAGCAATGAAGACAGAAGACCTGTTACACGTCCAATACGACCACCTTTAACCAGATTCTCAAGGGTAGAAACACCAATATGAAGTTCCGATTTATTTTTCACTTCTTCAACATGGGCTACAATCTCATCAAGACTAGCTCCTGCTTCGGCTAATTTAGCTGCCTCAACAACTTGAAACTTGAGGCATTGATCCGTAAAGCCTGAATCGATGACAGTTACATCTGCTCCTGAAAGACTAGCTCCTTGACGTGAGGCTTCACATGTCCCAGAGAGTGTGTGCATAAGATGGATTGCCACAATTTGATCTGCACCTTCTTTGACAAGATTTTCATATGTCTCAGCAAACAAACCTACAGGTGGTTGGCTTGTCTTTGGTAACTCTTTACTATGCTTCATCATTTCCAAGAAACGGCCTTCTTCTCGAAGGTCACTATCTGAATAGATGACACCGTCCACCATTACCGACAATGGGACAACAGTGATATTATATTTTTTAACCAATTCTGGTTCAATCGTGATTGACGAATCGGTTACAATTCTGATTTTACTCATAATTTTCTCGCTTAACACAAATTTTTATTCTATTATAGCATGACTGGAAAGTTTTTCCCAAGTCTTTTCCTAAAGAGAGTCATCCACCTTTAACAAAGCTCTTGCTTGGCTCAAGGCAGCCTCCGTCACGTTATCACCTGCTAACATCTTAGCGATTTCTTGCACCCTTTCCTCAGGTGTCAAAAGACGAACACGAGAGACAGTTGTCTCGTTATCGCTTTCCTTAGAAATAAAGAACTGATAATCAGCAATAGCAATAACTTGCGGAAGGTGACTGATGGCCAAGACCTGACCATGACTCCCAATCTTATGAATCTTCTGAGCGATGGCTTGGGCAACACGTCCTGAAACGCCAGTGTCAACCTCATCAAAGACGATACTTGTTTTATCTTCTTTGCGGGCAAAGGCTGACTTAATCGCTAACATGAGTCGAGATAATTCGCCACCTGAAGCTACCTTAACAAGCGGTTTAAAGCCTTCACCTGGATTGGTTGAGATGTAAAACTCAACCTGCTCATTACCATCACGATTAAATTTCCCCTTAGTAAAGGTGACTTTGAAATCAGCCTTATCCATATAGAGGTCGCATAACTCGTTCTTAATCTCAGCTTCAAGAGCAGTAGCAATTTGATGGCGTGCTGTTTGTAGGGTCTCCGCAGACGCAAGCAGTTCCTTTTCAAGTTGCTTAAGCTCTTGTTCCATAGCATCTGACGAGCTAGAGTTTCCTGTCAGAAGATTGTATTCTTTACTTGAATTTTCCAGATAATCCAAGACGTCATCGACAGTCCCACCATATTTACGAGTAATGGCATTAATGGTATCTAAGCGGTGTTCAATCTCTTGTAAACGCCCAGCATCAAAGTCCAGATTATCCAAAAGGTCACCTAGTTGCTTAGTGACATCTTCCAGAACATAATAGGCTTCTGATAGATTTCCAGAGAGTTCTTTGTAATCAGAGTCATACTCTTCAAGAGACTGGAGATCATTCATGGCAGAACGAACATTTGAAAGGCTTGAAAAATCTTCATTATCCAGCATGACATAGGCATTTGTTAAGGTATCAGCAATCTGCTTATGATTAAGAAGCTTGTCTCGCTCCTGCATCAAAGCCAAATCTTCTCCTGATTTTAGAGAGACTGCTTCAATTTCTGCAATCTGAAATGCTAACATTTCAATTCGTGCCTTATGCTCCTGCTCATTTTTCTGCTTTTCAAGAACGGATTTTCTTAACTCACGATAGCGGTCAAAATACTCCTGGTACTCTTTCTTAGTCTGGAAAAATTCCTTGTCACCAAAGGCATCAAGCATGGTAATATGCAGAGCAGGTTTCATAAGCTCTTCCTGGTCATGTTGTCCGTGGATATCTACCAAGAAGTGCCCAACAGCTTTAAGTGTCGTTAAATTGACCATCTGCCCATTGATACGACTAACACTTCTACCATTTTGGAAGATTTCACGACGGATAATCAATTCATCCTCAATAGGAATCCCATTATCTTCCAAGATACTAACCAAGGCAGGATTTTGTTCGATTGAAAAGAAGCCCTGAATTTCAGCCTTAGATGCTGAATGACGGACGACCTCACTAGAAGCCCTAGCACCCAACATAAGATTCATAGCATCTATAATAATGGACTTACCAGCACCTGTTTCACCAGTAAGGACGGTCATACCATTCTCAAAGTTTAGAGAAATCTCTTCAATAATTGCGAAATTCTTTATCGTAATTTCGAGAAGCATAGGCCCTCCTATTCTTCAACCCACTTAATGATTTGCCCCTGTAGTTCAATAGCTGCTAACTCTGACTGAGCCACTAAAAAGAGGGTATCATCATCAGCAATAACACTAAAAATCAAATGCTTGTACTCATCTAAAAGAATCTTCTTGATGAGGCGGCTTGTCCCAGGTTGAACAACGATATTCATAAAGGCATGTTGACGATCAACGCGCAACAAGCGACGAGTCGCAACAGAGGTTCCACCTACTCGTCTAGGAGCAGTTGAGAGCCCATAGATGTAAGAACCGTCTTCAGTTGGTACTTTGGTAATACCAATTTCATTGATATCACGCGATACAGTCGCTTGAGTAGCCTTTAATCCCTCATTTTGGAGTAATTTTACCAATTCTCCTTGAGTCGTAATTTTATTTTCTTGGACAATCTTTCGGATTAACTCCAAACGATCATTCTTCTTCATTCTTTTTAAACTCCTTGTGTGCTTGTGCTACAACTTCCTTAATAGAGGTTTGAGCATCATTTTGAGGAGAATTTGTCTTCTCCAAGTGTGCGAGAAACTCAATGTTACCATGACCACCTTGGATAGGTGAAAAGTCCAGCCCCTTAACTGAAAAGCCATAGTCAACCGCAAAAGCAGTCACTGTTTCTAGCACTTTTTCATGGACACTGCTCTCACGGACAATCCCGTTTTTCCCAATTTGTTCACGGCCCGCCTCAAATTGTGGTTTCACAAGAGCAACAACTTTCCCCCCATCAACCAATATCTTAGCCAAAGCCGGTAGAATCAGATTAAGAGAGATGAAGCTGACATCGATTGATGCAAAAGAGGGTAGTCCTTCTGTGAAATCGACAGGTTCAGCATAACGAAAATTATATTGCTCCATAGAACGAACACGCTCATCTTGACGCAATTTCCAAACCAACTGATTGGTGCCGACATCAACAGCATAAACCAGTTTGGCCCCATTTTGAAGCATAACATCAGTAAACCCACCTGTTGAGGCTCCGATATCAATGGTCGTCATACCTTCAACTGACAGATTGAAAACTTCCAAAGCTTTTTCAAGTTTGAGTCCTCCACGACTCACATACTTAAGTTTTTCACCTTTAAGCTTCAACTCTGTACCGTCGTCGATTTTTTCACCAGGTTTATCGTAACGCTCACCATTGATAACATTAACAACTAAACCTGCCATTACGCCACGTTTTGCTTGTTCTCGTGTTTCAAAAAGGCTTTGTTTATAAGCCAAGACGTCTACTCTTTCCTTAGGCATGGAGTCGTAACCTTTCTATGATTTCTATAATACTATCTTTCTTGAAACCTTGATTCTCAGCTAGATTTTGGAAAATAGCCTCCGCTTTATTGAGTGATTCCTCGAGGATAGCATGTGATTTTTCCAGACCAAGAAGAGCCGGATAGGTTGATTTCCCCGCTACTACATCTTTTCCAGGTGTCTTTCCAAGTTCTTCGAAATCAGCAGTCACATCCAAAATATCATCACGGACTTGAAAGGCAAGGCCGATCAAACGACCAGCTTCTTGGAGATTTTCCAAAACCTCTTGATCTTTTTGAGCAACAATACCAGCCGCCACAAAAGGAAAGGTTAAAAGCTTCCCAGTCTTATGCTCATGAATCTCAGCCAGTTGCGACAAATCAAGTTCCTGACCTTCACCCTTCATATCCAACATCTGGCCACCTACCATACCGAAGGTTCCTGAGGAATGAGACAATGCTTGAATCAATTGAACTCGAATTTCTGCTGATAGCTCTGTTTGAGCCAGAAGGTCAAAGGGATCCAAAAAGAGAGAATCTCCAGCCAAGATTGCCGTTGCTTCATCGAATTTCTTATGGTTGGTTAAACGTCCTCGACGGTAATCATCATCATCCATGGCCGGCAGATCATCGTGAATCAAACTTCCAGTATGAATCATTTCAAGACTTGCAGCAACATCGAAATGACTAGGAGTAAGCTCTAAACCAAATCCTTCAAGTAAATCTAAGAAAATCAGTGGACGAATACGCTTGCCTCCACTATCAACTGAATAAAGGATGGCAGTGATTAAATCACTTGATACAGGAAGATTCTTTTTTTGGTAGTAATCACGGATAGCCGCATCAATTTTATTTAGCTTGCTCATTAGGCATCCATTTCCGTTTCTGTACCATCTGCTTGCATGACCTTAACTAGTGTCTTTTCAGCATCTTCCAAGGTCTTCTGCAAATCTTTAGACAAGGCCATTCCTTTTTGGAACTCAGCAATAGCATCCTCAAGAGCAACATCTCCTGTTTCGAGCTTAGTGACAATGGCTTCTAAGTCCTGTAAATTTTCCTCAAATGTTTTTTTAGTTGACATTTTTCACCTCTACTTCTAGTTCTCCATCTCTCATTTGGACGGTTAATTGATCACCTTCGGTAATATTCTTGGTACTGGTTAAAGGTTTATCATTTTTTTTGACAATGGCATAACCCCTTGCAACAATACGGCTAGTATCTAGAGACAATAAAGCATCCTGTGCCTTTTCTAATCTCACACGGTTACCATTAATGGTGTTCTTGGTTGTGGTCACCAATAAACGTTGCAAAGACTCTCGACGGTCTTGATAGTTCTGAACACTACTCAGAAGATTTAAGCCTTGTAACCGTTGTTTCAAAAGTTCCGCTTTTTTTTGCTTTCGCTCGAAATCTTGACTCACGAAGGTTTCAAGCCTTGTTGTTAGTCGATCCAACTTTTGTAAATAACCATCGTAAAGGCGCTCAGGTTGCCTAAAGACAACAGATTGTGACAGTTTAGCTAAACGTTCTTGATTGTACTGTATACGTCTCAAACAGGCTTGATAGGCTCTATTTTGTCTTTCACGAATCCAAACCAAGGTATCGGCCTTTGATACTGGAGTAGCAAGTTCTGCCGCTGCTGTAGGTGTAGCAGCCCTACGATCTGCAACAAAGTCAGCCAAAGTCGTATCTGTTTCGTGACCAACACTTGAAATCACAGGTAGACGACTCTCAAAAATGGACTGAACAACAATTTCCTCGTTAAAAGCCCAGAGATCTTCAATAGAACCTCCACCACGACCAACGATAAGTAAATCTAAGTCATCCCTTTGATTGGCTTTTTGAATATTTTCAGCAATTTCCTGTGCAGCTCCTTCACCTTGAACCTTGGTAGGGAAAAGTAAGATTTCTACCCCTGGAAAACGACGACTAACGGTCGTAATAATATCTCGAATAACCGCACCACTAGGACTTGTGACAACCCCGATTTTTTTGACAAAATTAGGCAGCGCTTGCTTATGACGATCATCAAAGTAGCCTTCTGCAGTCAATTTTTTACGAAGCTGTTCAAACTGGATAGCCAAAGCTCCAATACCATCCGGCTCAGCCTTCTCGATAATAATGGAATAAGAGCCACTAGGCTCATAAATCTGGACACGACCTACGACATTGATCTTCATACCTTCTTCGAGTTCAAAACCAAGTTTTTTGAAAACTCCAGCCCAAATCGTCGCCTGAATAACAGCTCCTTCATCCTTAAGCGAAAAATATTGGTGACTCGGGCGGCGACGAAAATTGGAAACCTGTCCCGTCAAATATACCCTCTCTAGATAAGGATCACGGTCAAATTTCATTTTCAAATATTTGGTTAAGGATGTGACCGATAAATAGTCTGACACGACAACTCTCCTTTATTTAAGCTATCCTTGAAAACCTGAAGACATTAAAAAAGTTCTGCAGAACTATCATCCCCAAATCTTCTCAGTCGGCTTTTTAATTGTATACACGATTACTTAAAATTATACCAAAAAAGACTGTCAAAAGACAGTCTCAACCACCATTATCAGATGTTTTATATGGTTTCATTAATCGGTTGTATATTTTTTTGAAACGACGTCCCAAGAATCACTTGAACCGTCAATACCACCATAGGCTTCAAGTTGTCCCTTCTTATCTACACGGAAAAGAAGAACATCATTACCATAGGCATCATAAAGTTGAGCATAAACTAGGTTATCATCATCATCCGTCCATGAATAAACATTCCAACCTAGATTTTTATAATTTTCTCCAGTTGAACCTTGTTCTTTAGCATAGGTAGAAACAACCCAGTCTTCTAACTGTTGATCAGACAAAGATGAGGTATCAACTTGAGAGGATTGATTATCAGATGATGCTGCAGCTGCTTCCTTACTTTTTGCCAACTGACCATTTTTCCATGGATTTGTTTCACTCTCTTTTTGGTTATTACTATACCACATCAAGGTAACAACAGGAATAACCACTGCAAGTACTGCAACAACTCCAATTACCCATCTAATGATTTTAGGATCTTTGAGTTTGTCAAAACTCGAAACTTTTCTTCCCTTTGTAGTTTCATTTTTACGACGTCTAAATTCGCTCACAGCTTTTTCCTCTTTTTCTTGAAAGTAGTCCCTTTTTTTCTTTTCCTCTTGTTCCAAGAGCTTTTGCACTTCCCTACGACCCTGTGGATCACTCGTTTGAGCCAATGAAATCTGCAACTGAAAAATACGATTATCCAAAGCTTGCTCATATTCTTTGGCTGCTTCTCTATCACCATTATCAGCTAAGGCTCTCAGATACTCTTCATTACTGAATTCAGCCATTCACTAAATCGCTCCTGCTTCTAAATCGTTTCTTCTATTTTCTTAAAGCCTGAGACTTTTGTCAAGTTACTAGTTTGTAACAAATTCTTACAGTTGTAAAAAGCCGAAGAAAATCACATTCTTCAGCTTATTTCTTAGTTGTTTCTTTATAATACTTACAATAACTTTGAAGAGGACAGGTCTGGCATTTCGGATTCTTAGCTAAGCAATGATAACGTCCAAAGAAAATCATACGGTGATGGCTGATAATCCAATCCTTCTTTGGGATTTTCTTCATCAATTCTGCTTCGATTTCCTCTACACTAGCATCCTCTGGGGCGATATTTAGCCTTTTGGAAACACGTGAGACGTGCGTATCTACTGCAATCGAAGGAATGCCATAAACCTCAGCTAAAACCACATTAGCCGTTTTTCGTCCCACACCAGGTAGACTTTCCAATTCCTTACGCGTTTTCGGAACCTGTCCATCAAAATTCATTAAAACAGCTCTAGCAGTCTTGATGATGTTCTTTGCTTTATTCTTGTAAAGACCAATCGTTCGCAAACACATCTCAACATCATCGAGGTTGGCAGAAGCCAAATCCTCAATTTCTGGATAACGCGCCCACAAGCCTGGTGTAATCTTATTAACAGCCTTGTCTGTTGTCTGGGCTGATAAAATAACAGCAACTAATAGCTGGAAAGGCGTTTCCCACTCCAACTCTCCATGAGCATTAGGAAACATCCCTCCCATGAGAGCTAGAGCCTCATTAACACGTTTTCTTCCTAACATTATTGGCCACCCCATAATTGACGGGCGGCATCCATTCCTGTTTTGAAGTCATCGGAAACCTGATGATGGTGCTTCTTACCTTGATGCTCCAAACGACGCTCTTCAACTTGAATTTTAGTTGTAATACCACTTAATTTCCAGTTACGAAGAACTCCTTTTATATAATTCCAATTTGTCTTGCGGTTAAATACTGCTTCTTTCAAAGCCTCACGGATAAGTTCGGGATCAGTATGTTCTTCTTGGATTTCCTTGTTTAAATCTTCGACAACCATAGGATTCAAGATTCCCAAAGCTTGTTCCAATTCATCTGTTAATTGCTTGATGAGCTGGGTATTGGTTGGCTGACCAACGACAGGTCCTGCCGTTGTCTTTTCATTGCTTACTAACTTGTCCAATACTGCCAAGGCAGGTGAGGCATCTACAACCATCTCAATTTCATTGTTAATCTTAATAGTCGTGAAATCAAGAAGTCCAGCCTCAGTTAATGTTGTAATACTTTTATTAACTTCAGTTGGCGTCTTCCCAGTTGCTTGCGCGATCTGACTAGAAGCCACTTCTCCAATCTGGGTTGTCGTTTGTAGATAGAGAAACTGCCAAACCAGAAAGTCATCCGCAGATGGGAAAATATCCTTAAAGTGGAAAAATAAAGCATTAGGAAGGACCAGATTACCTGATCGATACTGTTCAAAAAAACTCATATTTACCTTTCAGAGTAGCTAGACACCCCAAAAAGTCAAATGCTCTCACATAAGTCCTTTGAGACTGTCTACTACAAATAACCGTAGAATGAAAAATCGTCTTCCAACTCTTCTAAACGATAAGGTGTTTCTTGATATACCGCATAGTTAATCCAATTGCTAAAGAAAGCAGATGCCGCAAGATTCCAACGAAGTTTAGGCTCCTGACTTGGATCATCCTCTGGGAAATAGTTTGCCGGTACATCTGGATTAATACCTGCATCCAAATCTCTTCGGTATTCTCTTGCCAGAGTATCACGGTCATATTCAAAATGACCAAAACTATATACTTCACGAAGATTCTTACTTGCTAGAATGGATAAGCCAACTTCTGGTCCTGACACAACAATATCTAAATCCGTCTTGTTTTTAATATCCTCGAGCCTAACCTCTGTATAGCGTGAGTGCGGTGACATAAAGCTATCATCAAAGCCATTCATAAGGAAGTTTTCAGGCATGTCAACCGTTTGTTTATAGATACCAGATAATTTCTCTGACAATGGGACCTTGTCGACACCATGCTTATAATAGAGACCTGCTTGAGCTCCCCAACACAGATGAAGGGTTGAATAAACATGCTTTTTAGACCAGTCAAACACCTGTGTTAATTCTTGCCAATAATCCACTTCCTCAAATGGCATTTGCTCAACAGGAGCACCTGTTACAATGAGACCATCATAATACTTATGCTTAATTTCATCAAAAGTCTTATAGAAGGTTTCCATGTGTTCGGCATGGGTATTTTTTGACTTATGACTAGCCATATAAAGAAACTCGACGTTAATTTGAAGTGGCGTATTAGCCAAAAGACGTAGTAACTGAGTTTCTGTCACTTCTTTAGTTGGCATAAGGTTAAGGATTAAGACCTCCATTGGTCGAATATCCTGGCTACTAGCTCTGTTTTCATCCATGATGAAGACATTTTCCGAACGCAATACATCAAGAGCTGGTAACTTATTATCAAGTTTTATAGGCATAACAATATCTCCATCCTTATTTATTCTATCTTCATATTATAAACCGGGGAGGTATTGTTATCAAATATATATTTTCTCTAGTTAGCTATAGCTTTAAACTATACTTAGAGAACACTTATATTTTAAAAGAGTTAAAAAGGCCCTAAGGCCTTTTGTTAATTCATAGATAGATTTATCCTGGGAAGTTCATCAATACTTTAGTATCGTAACCTTCAATAGCTTTGCGTCCATTAAGACCATCAAGCTCAATCAAGAAGGCACAGCCAGCAACGACACCACCTAGGCGCTCAATCATTTCAATTGTAGCTTTGACGGTACCACCAGTCGCCAAGAGATCATCAACGATAAGTACACGTTGACCTGGTTTGATTGCATCAGCATGCATACAAAGTGTATCAACACCATACTCTTTTTCGTAATCTGCTGAGATCACTTCACGTGGCAATTTACCAGGTTTACGAACTGGAGCAAAGCCAATACCAAGTTCAAAAGCAACTGGACAACCAACGATGAAACCACGCGCTTCAGGACCAACAATCATGTCAATCTTCTTATCAGTCGCATACTGAACGATTTCACGGATAGCATAGCTATAAGCATTTCCATCAGCCATCAAAGGACTAATATCACGGAAAGTAACCCCTTCTTTAGGGTAGTTTTCAATAGATGCAATATAATCTTCTAATTTCATTTGTTCTTCCTATAGGCTTTTCGCCAAAAAAATATTTACATATCATTATAGCATGAATCTTCAGATTTAGAAAATGCTAACCCTCATTTCAAGACGAATCCTTTGGATTAAGTACTCCCCTACTTATAAAGCCAGTCATAAATTTCCTGTGGTGTCCCTAAAGCCATAAGTTCTTGGAACTTGACAAGATGTTTAAGATCTTGGAAAATCTTGCTGTCCTCAATCTCACGTTTTTCAGCTTCTTTATTGACTGTCATAACACCATTATCAATAGTCACAAAATCCAATTCATCAAAAATCTGAATCATCTTAATCAGAAGTATCTTATCGATTTTAAGGTAATGACTGAGGTCATCCAATTTATAGCGAACATCGAATTCTGGGAATTGGTAAATGGTTTTATAGAGCCTTGCAAATTGCTCTCTCGTTCCATATCCAGTCAGATAATAGGCTTCCTTAATACTATTTTTAAAATAGATAGCCTGGAAATCTTTACCTTCAAACCACTCTTTTACTTCCGTTGCTGAATCAGGTAAGGTGTTGAGGACAACCGCAGGTTCAGTGTCTGATGCTTCTTCTACCGTTGGTAGGCCTTCAGGTAGTGCCATATTTTTTGAGCGAAAATCAAATAACTGAACACCATCCACACGCGCATCTTCTAGCATGAGCTGGAGCGTTGTCTGACCATTCCAAACATTAACAGACAAGGTCACTGCCAATTCCAAACCCTGAGCTTGTTGGAATTCTTGAAGAAGATTACCTTTGTTAAAAGCGACAACATCAAAGCTATCCTTGCCTTGCTTAACCTTAAACTTAAGATGGGCTCCGTTTTGTCCCATAGTCCTAGCTTGAGTAACGGTAATATCATGTAGCCAAAAGACTGGCTTTTTATTGTCCATACCAAAAGGTGCTAATTTTTCAAGGCTCTTGATGGTATCCAAGCTAAGCTCACTGAGCTGGAGCTCCTCGTCTAAATTTAACGTATTTTTGGCACTCGTATCAATGTCATTATCGTAGACATAATGACACAAAATCTCTGATAGTCGTCCAAGATTTTCTTCAGGAAGGGTCATCCCCGCCGCTCCAGCATGTCCTCCAAAAGCAGTAAAGATGTCTCGGTGGTCATCAAGGGCATGGAAGATATTGATAGATTCCAAACTACGAGCGGAACCCTTAGCCAAGCCATCTTCAATATTCAAAACCACTACTGTCTGACTGATTTGTTCCATGATACGCCCCGCCACAATACCTAGAACGCCAGGATGCCAACCTTCCTTGGCCAAAACCTGAACAGGTTTATCCAAATCCACCATAGTCATGGCTTCATCAAAGATTTTTTGAACAACTTCCTTACGTTCTTCATTTTTAGCATTGATTTCCAGAGCAATGGCTTGGGCTTCTTCATCGTCAAATCCGGTCAGCAGTTCAATGGCTGGATTTGGATCATCTAAGCGCCCCAAGGCATTGAGTTGAGGGGCCAGCTTAAATCCTACCGTTTCTTCAGAAATCGTTGTTGGGTCTACATCTGAAATACGGAGTAACTCTTGCAGTCCAATACGCTCAGTAGTCTTTAGAATTTCCAGGCCGACCTTGACCATAATACGATTTTCATCCGTTAGACTAACCATATCGGCAATGGTACCAATGGCTACCAAGTCCAACATCTCAGTAGGAATAGTTTCAAGGAGGGCAGTTGCCAATTTGAAAGCTACACCACAACCTGCCAAATACTTAAAAGGATAATCGGCATCTGGATGCTCTGGATGGACAATGGCATAGGCATCTGGAAGCTGGGCTGGCATACTGTGATGGTCTGTAACGATAACGTCCACACCTTGCTCTTGCGCATAAGCGATAGCCTCATTCCCCGCTACCCCATTATCCACTGTAACAATGAGTGAAATGCCTTCCTGCTCAATAAAGTACTTGTAGACACTTTCATTTGGCCCATAACCATCTGTGAAACGGTTAGGCAAATAGACTCGAGCCTCAGCTCCCATCATTTCAAGAGCTTCCTTGACAATCGATGCTGATGTCATCCCATCCGCATCATAGTCTCCATAGACTAAGATTTGCTCATAATTTTCAATGGCCTGACGAATTCTAGCCACTGCCTTATCCATATCATGAAGAAGATAAGGATCATGAAGGTGTGATAAATCAGCCTTTAGAAAGTCTTCAAGAGCATCTTCTGTCGTAATGCCTCGTTCATAGGCAATCTTGGCTGCAGTTTCTGCCAGCCCATGTTCTTTGGCAAGTTTAAAAAAGCCAGCATCTGGCTCTTTTGTGTTTATTTTCCAATCATACGTTGATGTAATCATGTTTTTATCTTTTCTCCCTGTCATCTAGTCTATCTATTATAACATGAAAAAATTTATCATAGTGGATAGAAAGCTAAGTTTCCTAAAAAGAGAATGTCAAACATCGTAAGTTGCTTAGACTTGTGGTACATTTCCAATCAAGACCTGCTTTTCTAGACAAAATAATAGTCTGGATATTGCTCCCTTTTTGACTTGTGTTTTCTCAGATATTCCTTTATCCTCTTTACGTTAACTAACTCTATTCTACTATCATTTTCAAGTAATATTAGGAAAAACAAGAAAAGAGAGTGGGACAGAAATCGGTAATTCGTTA
>NZ_KV832043.1:0-114082 GCF_001837325.1 Streptococcus sp. HMSC065H07 | reverse complement strand
CAAAAACAATTAAGAGGCTAGGACTTTTGTCCCACTCTCTCTCCGTCAATTATTATAAATCATCCCTGTACAAGCTTGCTCTGAAAGTTCGACAAATCCCAAGGATTGGTAAAAGGCTAAATTTTTCTCGCTACGATTAGTGGCAAGGAGCCGTTGATAGACATTGGGGAAAGTCGCTAAAGCCTCTTCTAAGAGTTTCGTGCCAATGCCTTGGCGCTGGTAATCTGGTCGCACCAAGAGGTCCTGTACAAAAATGACAGAATGACCATCTCCTACTAAGCGAATGTAGGCTACTAACTCTTCCTTATCATAGACTGCCAACTGCCAGAGACTGGCTTTGACAGCTTCTTCTAGCATGGTTGGATTGTTAGTATAATTGGTCCAGCCGACTGAACTGTACAGTGCGAGTAGGTCTGTCATCGCTGGAATCTCTTTTTTATAATGTAACATCTTAACTCCTTTCCAAACTTCCGACTAGTTGCTGATAGGGGTGATTCTGGGACCGCAAGGCCACCATTTCCTCATTGGGTTTCACAGCTAGGACTCTATTATCTTACGCTAGGTGGTTGGACACAGGGCCAAAGCCACTGCCAAAATCAAGCACTCGCTTTCCCTTGATGTCCTGTAATTGGTCAAAAAGAATATCATAATAGATTTGACCCCAGGGTTGCTGGAGATTTTCTAAATACGCTTGGATATTTGCGGCCATCTAGTATCCTCCTATTTGTAGTTAAACACATTGGTAGCTAGTTTGTCCGAGATTCGTGGAAATAGCGTGTAGCCTTTGTGGGCAACTGCTAAGAGTCGTGGTAGATTAACTTCACGTTTGTTTTTACACAGAATACGGACAATCTTTTTAGCCACGTATTTAGGACTGAGGACAAACTTTTTAACACTCTCAAGATAGGCTCCAGAGGGATCAGCTTGATTGAAGAAAGATGTCTCAATTGGACCTGGATTGACCGTAGTCACATAGACTCCCTTATCAGCCAACTCTAAACGCAGGGCATCTGAAAAGCCAATTACCGCAAACTTTGTCGCTGCATAGACACTTGAGTTGGCTGTCGCAATTTTCCCCGCCATACTGGCGATGTTGATGATATGGCCATGGCCTTGTTCCACCATTTTCTCAGCCATCAGACGTGAAAAGCTCATCGTCGCAAAGGTATTGATATCAAACATATCACGTACCTCTTGGCTAGTGTAATTATCATAAGACTTGAATTCACCAAAACCAGCATTATTGATAAAAACATCAATACGTCCAAATCGTTGATAGAGATAATCGACCATCTCTTTAATGGCCTTGTCGTCTCTAAGGTCAATGGCAAGGCAGGTTTTATTTTCCACATGGCGATAACATTTCTCAAGTTTATCCTTGTCTCTTCCTAAGAGGATAATGCCATCACTGGGTGAGAGCTGCTTGACAATTTCTTGTGCAAGCCCTCCTGAGGCACCAGTAATAGCGATAATACGTTGTTTAGCCATTAAATCTCTACCTCTTCTAGGTCACGAACGATGTGGGTGTTTTCGAAAATTGTTTTAGCATCTGCTGCCATCTTACCGATATCACGCCCTAAGAAACGTGCTGATACGTGATTTAGAAGAAGACGTTTAGCTGACGCATCTTTAGCGACCTGTGCTGCTTGCATGTTGGTTGAATGCCCATGGCTCTTGGCAATTTTTTCGTCACCTTTACCATAAGTAGACTCGTGCACCAAGACATCTGCTCCCAAGCCAAGACGAACACTGGCATTCGTCTTACGAGTGTCACCTAAGATAGTGATAACCTTACCTTTCTTAGGTGCGGAAATAAAGTCCTTGGCAATGATTTTTGTTCCATCTTCAAGGACCACATCTTGCCCATTCTTAATTTGACCAAAAAGCGGACCAAATGGTACACCTGCTGCTTTAAGGGCCTCAGCATCCAAGGTTCCTTCAAGATCCTTTTGAACCACACGGTAACCAATACAAAAAATGGTATGATCCAACTTATCTGCATAAACAGCGAACTTGTCATTTTCCATAACCAAGCCAAGCTTATGCTCATCAATTTCCTTAAAATGCACATGGTAAGGGAGGCGTGTTCCAGAGGTACGAAGACTAGTCATAACATATTGTTTAATGCCGACTGGACCATAAACCTCTAAATCTGTTTGTTCTTCACTCGATTGGAAAGAACGGCTAGCCAAGAAACCAGGTAGGCCAAAGATATGGTCTCCATGCATATGTGTGATAAAGATTTTTTTAACTTTACGAGGTTTGATTGTTGTTTCTAAAATCTGACGTTGGGTACCTTCTCCACAGTCAAACATCCAGACCTCATTGATTTCATCGAGTAACTTCAGAACCAGACTCGACACGTTACGGGCCTTGGAGGGCTGCCCGGCACCCGTCCCTAAAAATTGTAATTCCATGACTTCCTATACTTTCTATCTATCGTTCTTCTTATTTCTGGACAATATAAGCCAGGCATTCACGCTGAGCAAAGCCATAATAAACAGTTTGCCCTTTATATTGAGACAAAAGTTCCACTAATTCGTCTTGATTGAAGCTAGCCAACTTAATGACATTTCCCTTCAATTTAGTTACACGACTAAGTAACTGTGTCTCAGGTGTTAACTCTTCCAATACTTCTTCATCAAAATCAACCTTGGTCATCTTAATTTGAGTGCCTTCAAGATAAACCTTATACTGCGGGAAAACTTGAGCAAGCTCAAACAAAATGCTAGCCGTTGGAACCTCTAAATGCTCGGCAAAGACTAAGGCCACCTCATCAGCATTTTCATAGCAAAATCCATAAGATTTTCCTGACAGATTGAGACGAATAAAAGGCTTGTGCTCATCAAAAGATGGTTCAGGGTTAAAGAGGTTCAACTCCTTTGAAAGGTCCAAATAGTATTCCGTCGCTGCTTCAGGAGATTGTTTTTGGTAAATCTCTGCAAAATAAGCATTAATCACGCTTGGTGGTGGCGTAATGAAAGCCAATTTTTGACTGTCAGAAAGGTCTGACAAGGTATTTTCTAAATAGACCTTATCTAAACTTGTAAAACCACCATATTTTAAAGCTAAATCCATATAATCAGTCATAAAATTCTTCCAATTTCCATTTATTTTTCGGTGAAATATAACCTGTAATTTCTTCCACTTCTGTCTCAAAAGTGTAGCTATCTAGCAAGGCTAATTGACTCAATTGATAAAGTTTATAAGCTTGATCCTGATGGACCTTAATACTAAAGGGTTCAAAAATCTGTTGAATTTCGTCAATCAAGAGTCTTCTGAGGGCCTCACGACTTCCCTTGTCACGTGCTGAGAGGCGAACATTAGGAAAGACTGTTGCTACTAGATTATCAGCTGAATCCATCTTATTGTAAATTGCTAGGCGAGGGATATCAGTCATGTCTAAATCTTTGAGAATGTCTAAGACCACCTTTTCATGCTCTTCGTGATTAAAATCACTCGCATCAATGACATGCAAAAGAAGGTCCACATTACGACTTTCTTCAAGTGTTGACTTAAAGGCAGCAACCAATTCTGTTGGCAAGTCCTGGATAAAACCAACCGTATCTGTCAAGGTCACTTGAAACTGATCCTTTAAGTAAATTTTCTTAGTTGTTGCATCCAAGGTCGCGAAAAGTTCATTAGCCTCATATTGCTTATCATCCGTCATAAGGTTCATGATCGTTGATTTCCCAGCATTGGTATAACCAATCAAACCAATTTTAAAGGTACTTGAATCAACACGCTTTTCGCGAATGGTTTCTCGGTTCTTCTCAACAATCTTTAACTGGCGTTCAATATCAGCAATCTGGTTACGAATCGAACGACGATTGAGCTCCAATTGACTTTCACCAGGTCCACGGCTACCAATGCCCCCTGCTTGACGGCTGAGCATAATCCCTTGACCAGCTAAACGGGGCAACATGTATTTTAGTTGAGCTAGGTGAACCTGAAGTTTCCCTTCATGGCTTCTAGCCCTCATGGCAAAGATATCCAAAATTAATTGCATACGATCAATAACTTTTACGCCAAATGCTGCTTCAAGATTGGTATTTTGACGAGGTGTTAAACGGTTATTGACAATGACCGTAGTAATCTCATCCGCATCCACCATGACCTTGATTTCTTCTAATTTTCCTGAACCTACGAAAGACTTACTATCATAGCGTTCACGTTTTTGGGTATAGCTAGCTACAACCTCTGCTCCTGCAGTTTTGGCAAGACTGGCAAGTTCCTCCATTGACATGTCAAAATGCTCTGTTTCTTGCAATTCAACACCTACTAAAATAGCACGTTCTTGCTGTTTGGCTGTCTCTATCATAGCAAACCCCTTTTCAAAATAGTCAACTTTTATTATACCACAGGCAGGGGCAAAGAAAAGGTCACAGACCTTAATTTTTTTCAAAGAAAAACAAGTTGGATTAACCAACTTGTTTTCTCTTAATGTTTACGTGTCGGTTTCTTTTTCGAACCCTTACGACGCTTGCCTTGATGAATGCTTGGCGTATTTTGAGAAATGGTTTGACGCATTTTCTCAGTGGCCTTATCAACCTTATCTTTAGCCTTGACCAATTCTTGAGAGGCCTTAGTAACACTCTTCGAAGGCTTATTTTTCTTAGACTTGCTCTTAGAAACAGGTTTCACTTGACTAGTTCCAGACGTACGCATACGACGAGACATAGCCAGGAGAATTTTATTTTCCTCGTTGAGGTTGGTTTGATAAGCCATTGAAAGCACCAAACCAACACCAATCAAGTTAGAGATGAGTGATGACCCCCCTTGAGAAATAAAGGGCAAAGGAATACCTGTCAAAGGAAGAATTCCCACTGCTGCCCCAATATTTTCAAAAATATGGAAGACAATCATCATGATAAAGCCTGTCGAAATAAAGGTATAGAAACGATTGTTAGACTTAAACGTCACTCGCAACATGCGGTAAATGAGGAAGAGATAGGTTAAAAGAACCAATCCACCACCTACCAAACCAAAATCTTCCGCAATGACTGTGAAAATCATGTCACTCTCACGAACCGGTACGTTCAACTCCAGATGATTAAAGCCTTTACCATAGATTCCTCCAGTACCAATCGAAATCATCCCTTGTGTCTGTTGAAAGGCGATACCATCTGCATAAGTGAAGGGATCCAACCAAGCTGAGATACGGTTAATCTGGTAGGTTTGCACTCCCATCTTGAGCATGGCTTCCTTACCCCAATCTGTGGTAAATACCATCACAAACAAGGCTAAACCTGCAGCAAAGGCTAAAACAACTGGTAGGATAATACGCCAGGATATCCCTGAAACCACTATAATACCAGCTAAAATAGCCAGAAAGACCAAGGCGGTCCCCATATCTCCTTGAAGAACTAATAACCCCAAGACAGGAAGCGTAACAGCTACATATTGGAAAAGTAGCAACCAGTCATCTTTTAGGTCAGTCACTTCCTTTCCTTGCTTGGCCCAAACACCAATTCTGGAAAGGAAAAGGATGTAGGATATCTTCATAAATTCTGATGGTTGGAAAAGGGTGACCGATCCAATACTGACCCAGTTTTTTGCCCCTGTCGAGGCCACCAAAGCAGGCGAATAAAAAACAAGGGGTAAAACCATAAGTCCCAGACCAAAAATATAAAGCCAGGGGGTTATCTTCCAAAGAAACTCTGTATTAAATAACATGACAACAAAAGCAAGTACTGAACCTAGAAAAATCCATAGTACTTGCTGGGACATGACTTGCACAAGATTCTTTGGGTAATCAAAATTTGTCGCTATAAATATCGAAACCAAACCAACCAGTAGCAATATAAGGACTGGCAAGAGAATCGAGTAATCTATCCGACTTTCAATAGTATTTTTTGACTTAGCCATGTTTACTCCAAAATAAAGATTTAGCAAGAGTTATTATACCACTTTTTTGCCCAGACAAATGACCTGAATGTATAAAAAAGAGACAATTTTTTTAACGAAAAAAGCCACCACAAAAAGTGATTGACTTCTTTCATTCATTAATCTTAATTTGACACGTAGCCTTTTCCTTGAGCGTTAAAGTATACCCATTGCCCTGAAGGAATTTTAACCCAACGATTAATAGCCTTTTCCCCTGTATGAACATCATAGTAAGAGATTGAGCCATCAGGATTCGCAGCTGTTGCACCTTTCACTTGCTTACCAGTTTGGTCAAAGTAAAGGTTTTGGCCGTTGATCGTCTGTTCGCCAACAACAAGTTCACCTTTGGCATCAGCATAGTACCAGTTGTTGTCTCCAGTAGTGAAGAAGGTTGAGACTAACTTATTACCAGTAGCTCCATGGTAGTATGAACGGCTGCCATTCGCATTTGTTGCAAAGTCACCTTTAACCTGTTTACCATCAGTAGCAAAGAAGAGTTTTTGACCGTTAATCACTTGAGCTCCTGTAACGACATTTCCCTTATCATCAGCATAATACCATCTATCATGACCGGTAGTGAAGAAGGTTGATACCAATTTATCACCAGTATTCCAATGGTAGAATGAACGACTACCGTCAGTGTTCGTTACGAAGCCACCCTTAACTTGACGACCATTTGCATCAAAGTAGAGGTGTTGACCATTGATGACCTGAGCACCTGTGACATTACGTCCATGTGAGTCTGCATAGAACCAGTTGTTGTCCCCAGTAGTATAGAAGCCTGGTGTATGTGCCTTAGTCACAACACCCTTAGCATCGATATTAAAGGTTTGACCATTAACTACTAGTGATGTATCCACAAGTTTCACACCTGTAATGGCATCGTAGTATGAAGTCGTACCATCAGGATTGTTCACAAACTCACCTTTAACTTGTTTACCTGACTCATCAAAGTAGAGCTCGTCACCATTGATGGTTTGCGCACCACGAAGAACATCACCTTCGTTATTTGCATAGTAAGTGGCATCACCAACTTGGAAGAAGCGATTCTTAACTTGAACACCTTTTTCATTGAAGTAAAGGTTTTGTTTACCTACCTTAGTAAATCCAGTGGCAACATAGCCCTTATCATTAGCGTAGTACCAGTTACCATCTTGTTCAAAGAAGCCTGAGTACTTACGTTCACCTGAATCGCCACAGAAGAACATCAAGTGGCCGTCTTTTGTAGGAATGAAGATGCCTTTAGCTTGGTAACCATTGTCATAGAAGTATTTTTCCTTACCTTCTACTTCAGTCAAACCAGTAGCCATGATGCCACCTTTGAAGAAGTATTGGTAGAATTTCTCTTCCTTACCACTATCATCTTTAACAGTAACTTCTTTCCAACCAGTTTGAGTCGTCAATTTACCTGACTTACCATAAACCAATGATTGACCTTTGGCATTTTTAATAACACCATCAGTAAACATAACACCATTTGGCAAGAAGAAATAGTTTGAACCGTCGATAGCTTGTTCACCAGTTACAAGGTAACCCTTATCGTTAAAGTAGTACTGTTTGCCATTATATGTCACAAATTGACTCTTAGCTTGAGTACCAGATGTTGTATAATAAGTTACCCCTGTACCATCATAAGCAAATCCAGTTTTAGCTTTTGTATCACCAGTCAAGGCAGCTGGAAGGAAGGTACCTTTATCGTTAACGGTGAAGTACAATTTACCATCGCTGAGAACGTAGTCTGAACCACGTTTTTGGATGTTTGTACCGTTAAAGTACTTAGCTTCCCATTGTTTAATCTTCACAGATGGATCAATTGTCTTACCTGACGCTTCCATAACTTCTTTGAAGATTTCTGGATAAAGTTTTTGAAGTTTGTCGAGGAAGGCCCCACCATACTGTGCTTGGAAATCATTTCCTGATGACTTGGTATTTGTCACATAGAGCTTATTAACCAAGCTAGTATCATCAAGCACCTTACCATGCGTATCTGTACGAGTAGCTGTCACTACTTCTTTACCTGGGAGAGTATACAATTGGTCTGGAACCCAGTCAGCAATGACTTGAATACCTTGTTTGTGAAGAGCCTTGAGGGCATCACGAAGATCTTCTTTTGAACCATATTTATTGTTTTTGCTCATGGCAAAGTCGTAACGGTCTGTGAAGGCATAACCATTTTCAATAATAGAATCAAGGAAAGTGCCATCCTTAGATGAGACATATTGAGGTGCAATCTCAAATGACGTAATACCCCATGACTTGAAGAGGTCTGCGTTAGCTGCAATCAATTTGTTAGTATATTGACTATCCTCTTTGACAAAGTCTTGGAAGTTTGAGAAACCTTCGTAAATCACTTGTGCTTCAAGTGCTGCAGAAGAGCTATAAACCTTATCCCCTTCTTTGTAGGCTTTTGTTGATGGTTTGGCAAGAACGTTTTGATCGTCAGTCGCACCTACTGGTACCCAAACTGAAAGGTAACCACTCATATCAACAGTCTTAAAGCCTTTGATTTCATCAGCTGTGAAGACAAGATTTCCTTGTGCATCTGTGTATTTAACAATCTTAGTATCTGAATCATTCAATGAGGACACGATACCTTTATCCGTACCAAGCAAGAGTGGACGGTAGGCTTGGTTCTTGTGGGCTGCACCCATATTTACAGTAATTGTTTCACCATCTGCTAATTTCAAATCTGGGTTATTAGCAATGAGGGTCAACATACCAGAATTACGACCGTATTTTCCACCTTCTGTATCAGTCTTAGACATCAAATCTTGACCATAACGGACAGAAACCAAAACTTCTTTATTGTCTTTAGCAGACGATACGCCATCTCCAGCAAGATTGTGGATATAAGATGTTTGTCCACCAGCTACATATTTAGGACGCGCTTTAAGAAGAGTTGTGATTTGATCAAAGTATGGTGATTTCTTAGCCATGTACTGACCATTATCAGTATACAAGTCTCCATAATAAACACGTGTTGCTGCACCCATTGTTTGAAGCATCAAAGCATAAGCTCCAGGAATATTTGAATGCGTATATTCCTTATCCACTTTCAACATATCAGCATTATAAATGTCAAAAGCTTGTTTCAATTGATCTAATGTAAAAGTAAATCCATCTGTTGTAGGATCAATTTTTTTGCTGATAATGTCTGCGATAACCGTTTGAACTTCTGAGTCGTGTGCACGAACAAAGAGATAGGTTGCAAAACCAAGTTGATCATATGATGTAACTTCCGCACGGTTTGAAAGACCGAAATAACCACCGTTAATAAGGTCCTTCATTGATGCATTACGAGCACCTGTACCTTTATTAGTTACTGGACGAGTCAATCCATGAACAATAGACAAACGGAGACCATTATCCATAGAAAGGGCAGCTGTATTATGTTCGTCCACATAATATGGGTCGTTTTGAGACCAAGCTTCAAGAATTGAGATATTAGCAAGGGCACGTGCTTCAGACTCATTGACCTTGTAAGCAGCCTTCATGTATGAAGACACTAATTGAAGCATATCGATGCTGACATTGTCCACAGCATCAACACGGATACCATCAAAGTGAGCATCTTTGTCCTTGTCACCAAAGACGATTTGTCCCCAGTTCATGAAGTAATACAATTGGTTAAGCATTTCAGCTTGCACAATTGGGTTTGAGTTGTCGATATCGCTTGATAGCAAGAACTCATAACCAGCATCACTACCACTCTTGATCTTATCGTTTGCCAAACGACTTGTTGCCGTTTGGTCAAGTTTACGGTAGTCTGAGTTAGCCCACTTCGTTAAATCACTATTAACAAAGAGGAGAGCCCCTTTTTGGAAGTGTTCTTTACCTGGAGATTCAGAGTTAATGTCCCATTTATCTTGGTCTTTAACAAAGGCCTCGATTGACTGACGCAACCAGTCTGTTGACTTATTAGCAGCAATCTTAACCTCAATCTTACGTTGAATGATTTGAGCAGCGGCATTCAAGCTAGCTTGAGAATTTTCAATCGTAAAGACATCTTTTGTTTCTTCACCATTGCTAAGAGCCTTAGTCATGTAGTTCAAGTAAGCTACTTGAGTATCCTTATCAGGCCACCAAGACATCAAAAGTGGGCGAAAATCTTTTTCAGTTGACGCTTTCCAAGTTGTTCCTGCTTCAAGGATTTCTTTTGGACGGTACCAACTATCAGCTGTCAAATAACCATCAACAAGTTCAAAGCTTGCTTTTGTTGAATCGTAAGCAGCATTGTTTTTAGTAAAATCAGTGACAAGATTTGTTGTTTCTTGTGTGAATGAATAAGTTGATGTGCTTGAAAGGACACCATTCTCATCAAAATAAAGGACCTGACCATTTACAGTAATGGCAAAGTTTTTCTTATGTGATCCATCTTCTAAAAGATAGTAATATTTACCATCTTTTTCTTTTTTAATATTATCGAGTGAGACTGCAGCTTTAATTTCAGCTTCAGAAAGCTCTTTAGACTTCTCAGTCGTTGGAGCGGCTACTCCAGCATTTGCAGCTACTTCAGATGTTGTAGCTGTTTCTGGTTTAGCGGCTACTTCTGGCTTAGCAGTCGTTTCAGGTTTGGCTTCAACCTCTACTGCTGCAGCTCTATCACTAGTTGCTCCTGAATTTGGTTGAACTGTCGTTTCAGCTGGTTTATCAGCAGTAACTGCTGCTCGGTCTGTTGTTGTGGCATTTGAAGTATTTGCCACCTCTGTTGTTGTGCCTACCTCTTTTTCAACCACAGGATTTGTATTTTCCCCGACTGTAGTTGTTGAAGGTGATCCATTAGTATTATTTATTTCTTCTGCCGAAACAAGTGAAGACGTGGTAACACTAGCACCAACAATGGTAGCCAAGGCTACTGAAGCAACCGCTAAAGTAACCCATTGCTTCTTCACTTTGTGCAGTTTATAGCGTACTTTATTTTCCATATTCAATTTTTCCCCAATATATTTTTTGTCTAAAAATCTACAC
Organism: Streptococcus sp. HMSC065H07; assembly: GCF_001837325.1. Classification (NCBI taxonomy): domain Bacteria; kingdom Bacillati; phylum Bacillota; class Bacilli; order Lactobacillales; family Streptococcaceae; genus Streptococcus; species Streptococcus sp. HMSC065H07. The sequence continues at coordinate 103,228 of NZ_KV832043.1, read as the reverse complement.
CTTAAAGACTTACTTATTATATCATTTTTCACTATCAAAAAAACTTAATACAACTTATTTTAATGACTTTTTTACCATCTTAATATTAAATTAAAAATCCGTCATGTAAGCGACTTGAAAGGGTATTTTTCAAAAAGAACCTTTTCCTAGAAAATATAAAAAAGAGAACCGAAGTTCTCCTTTTTAAATCTATTAGTTTAACACTCTAGGTGGGTAAGCAATACCAGTCTTATCAAAGTAAACGTAGATTCCTGGTTGGATTTCTATCCATGTGCTGATGGCTTTCTTACCACTATCACCATAGTAATAGCTAATACGACCATTGCCAGCAGTTACCGTTTGTCCTTTTACTTGTTTACCATCTTTAGCGAAGTAATAGGTATCAGCACCGATTTTAACTTCACCAGTTACTGTCTTACCATTAGAACCAACATAATACCAATTGTTATCACCTGTTGTGAAGAATTCATTAGTCAAACGTTCACCTGTTGCAGCATCGTACTTGCTATAGGTACCATCTGCATTCTTAACAACGCCACCTTTAACTTGACTTCCATCTTCTTTAAAGTAGAGGTGTTGTCCATTGATAACTTGAGCACCTGTAACAGTCTTACCGTCAGCGCCTGCATAGTACCATACATTTCCATCAGTTGTGAAGAATTCGTTAGTAACTAATTCTCCAGAACCTTCTTTGTACTTACTATAAGTACCATCTGCATTCTTAACAACGCCACCTTTAACTTGACTTCCATCTTCATTAAAGTAAAGTTTTTGACCATTGATAACTTGAGCACCTGTAGCGGCAACACCATTTTCATCAAAGTGATACCATTTACCTTCAATGTTTCTCCAAGTGTTCTTGATAGCATTACCAGTGTGTGCGTCAAAGTAATAAGTTTTACCTTTAAAGGTTACTAATTTATCTTTAGCTTGGAAACCGTCTTCTCCAAAGTATTGTGTGAAGCCATCAATAACCGTAACACCTTTGGCCATGACACCTTCATTAGTGAAGTAACGGAATTTCACAACCTTAGACTCTTTACCGTCTTTAGTTTCAGTAACATCAAATTTAGTGTAACCGCCCTTATACATTTGACCCTTAGTGTTGTAAAGGTAGGTATTACCATTAGCATCAACATAGTAGGCATTACTCAACATGATACCGTTTGGCAAGAAACGATAAACGTCTTTACCATTTGGTGAGTATTCACCGTTTGTAATCATGTGACCACGAGCATCGAAGTAATAGGTGTTACCATTGAAGGTTACAAAGGCAGATTTAGCTTGAGTACCACTTGTACCGAAGTAAGTGATTCCCTTACCATCACTTGAGAATCCAGTAACAACCTTTTCTTTACCTGTCAATTGAAGAGGAATGAAGTTACCATCTTTAGTGACTGTGAAGTATTTACCAGTTGCTTCATCGCTAAGTACATAGCCAACACCACGTTCAAGAACGTTTGTTCCGTTGAAGTATTCAGCCTTCCATTGTTTCAATTTAACAGAATCATCAATTGGTTTACCAGTTGAGATGATGTTTACCTTGAACATTTCAGGGTACTTAGCTTTAAGCTCAGCCAAGAATTCACCACCGTATTGAGCTTGGTAATCTTTGCCTGATGACTTAGTGTTAGCCACATAAAGTGAATGATCGATGATAGCGTCTGCAATTTTACGGCCGGCACCATCAGTACGAGTTGCTGTTACAACTTCTTTACCTGGCAATTGGTAAATTTGGTCTGGAACCCAGTCAGCGATTGCTTGGATACCAGCCTTGTGAAGTGCTTTAAGAGCATCACGTAAATCTTCTTTAGAACCGTATTTATTGTTCTTACTCATAGCAAGATCGTAACGGTCTGCAAAAGCATAACCATTTTGGATAACTGAGTCAAGGAAGGTACCATCGTCAGCAGAAACAAATTGAGGTGCCATTTCAAATGATGTTACGCCCCATGATTTGAACAAATCAACATTTTCAGCAATCTTACGGTTAGTATAAACTGAAGGATCTGAACCATCTGGAATAGTTTGGAAGTTAGAGAAACCTTCGTAGATCAATTGTGAATCATAAGCTTCAGTCGCTTTAAGAGTCAACTCTCCAGCTTTTTTAGCTTCTGTTGAAGGTGCTACTCGGATATCTTGATCATCTGAAGCTCCAACTGGAACCCAAACTGCTACGAAACCAGACATATCAAAGGTTTCATAACCCTTAATGTCATTAGCACCGAAAGTCAAGACACCATTGCTGTCTGTTTCTTTCACATAACCTGCTGCGATTGCATCTGCATCAGATGTAAAGTTCTTGATACCATCAGCTGTACCAACAATCAAAGCACGGTATTTTTGGTTGGCATGGATTTTACCCATTTCAACGTTTAGCTTAGCTGACTGATCCAAAGTCAATTTTGGATTGTTTGCTACAAGTGTCACCTGACCAGATGTACGGCTGTATTTAGAACCTTCTGTATCATCAGCTGTCATGATGTCTTTACCATAACGTACTGAAGCATAGACTTCATTTGTACGGTAGAGTTCAACATCTGAATTGTCCATCTTACCATCAGTTGGCAACCAGTATGAACGTTGAGCTTGTCCACCAGATACATACTTGATACGATTCTTCATCAAGTTAACGATGGTATCGTAATATGGAGACTTAGTTTCCATGTAATTACCATTATCTGTATAAAGGTCTCCATAGTAGACACGAGTGATTGTTTCCATGTTTTGCAACATAACAGCGTATGCTGCTGGGATGTTGTTCAAGGTATATTTTTTGTTGCTGCTGAGCATGTCTTTGTTATAAATCTCAAAGGCTTTCTTCATTTCAGCATCAGTGATTGTGAAACCATCTGATTTTGGATTGATTTCTTTCTTGATGATTTCAGCAATAATATCTTGAACGTTATTATCATGGGCACGGATAAAGACGTAGTTTCCTGACGCATCTCCGTATTTCTCGTTGTATTTACCGATTGTAGACTTTTTAACTGTTCCGTCTTCGTTATAGGCCTTGCTTCCATCTTTGTTAATCCAATCAGTCTTTTCATCACGTTGTGTCGTGTTGAAAGTATTGTTATACAAAGGACTTACAGCCGGTGTACGTTCTTTGATTGGTTTAGCCAATGAGAAGAGGAGAGCCAAACGTTGTTTGTTTTCCATGGCAAGCGCAGCGCCATCTGTCTTGTCATTGTAGTGGTTGTCATTAAGACTCCATGCTTCAAGGACTGAGATGTGAGCAAGAGCGTTTGCTTCAGATTTGTTAACACCATAGTACTCACGGAAGTAGTTTGTGTAGAGTTGAAGCATGTCTGCATCGACATTATCTACCGCGTCGACACGGATACCATCGAAGTTAGCATCCTTGTCACCCATAACGATTGAACCCCAGTTCATAAGGTAGTGGATTTGGTTCAATTGTTCCGCTTGAACAACTGGGTTTGATAAATCTACGTCATTAGCAAGCAAGAAGTCGAAACCACCCATGTGGTTTGGATCTGATTGCTCATCAAGAACCGATTTATCAATTGTACCAGTCTGGTTAGTTGCTGTACGGTTCAAAAGACGATAATTAGAGTTCGCCCATGGTGTACGTGAATCATTTACATAAAGAAGGGCACCACCTTGAAGGTGATCTTCGCCGCCACCTTTAGAGTAGTTTTCAGTTTCTTTGTTCCATTGTGGTTGTGTCTTAACAAAGGCAGAGATAGTTTCACGCAACCATTGTGTTGATTTTTCAGCCTGAATCTTTTGTTCAATCTTAACTTGGATATCCTTAGCAGCAACATTCAAAGTTTCTTGCTTATCTGTGCTAGTGTATTTAGCATCCAAGTTAAATACTTTAGACATGTAGTTCAAGTAGTTAACTTGTGTATCTACATTTGGCCACCAAGCCATCAAAAGTGGACGGAAATCTTCTGCAGTTGATGCTTGCCAAGTTACACCATCTTTGATGATAGAAGCTGGACGGTACCAGCTATCTGCAGTCAAATAACCATCAATCAATTCAAAGCTAGCTTCAGATGAATCGTAGGCACGGTTATTTATTGAGAAACCATCAACAATATTTGTTGTTCCTGGTGTGAAAGAGTATGTTGATGAGCTTGTAAGGGCACCATCTTTACCGAAGTAAAGCAATTGACCATTTACAGTAATGGCAAAGTTTTCTTTGTGTGAACCATCTTCATTAACATAGTAATATTTACCATCAATGTTTTTGATGTTTTTCAAGGAAAGCGCAGCTTCTACTTCTGAATCTTTCAAAGCAGCTTCTGGCGCTTTAACTTCTGTGTTTACAACTTCAGCCTTCACTGTTGCTGGTTGTTCTTCTGCTTTTTCAGTTGTAACAGCTGGTGCATCTGTTGTCACAACTGCTTCTTTATTTGGAACAGCTGCCACCGCTACATCAGAAGTTGTTGCTGTTGTAGCTGCTTCAGCTGTTGCTTGTGTGTTCGTTGTAGTTGCTGTTTCGACGGCATTTGTTTCTTTAGCAGGCGTTAAAACATCTGCTTCTTTTGTATTTGTACGTTTATCGACTTCTTTGGTTGCTTCTGTAGAAGTAACTAAATCGGCTGTTGTATCTAAATTTGGTTGAGTTACTATCTTATCTTGAGTTTCATCCGCTGAAACTGAAGATGTTGTTGCAGACAATCCTCCTACGACAGTAGCAAGTGCTGCAGAGGCAACTGCAATTGTGACCCATTGCTTCTTAACTTTATGAAGCTTATAGTGTACCTTATTTTCCATTATAATTTTCCCCGTGATTTTATTTGTCAAAATCAGACTGAAATCTATCCGATTTCAAACAATTACATTATATCATTATTTTCTAACTATTTCTCGAATTAATTGTTTTTTTATAAATTATATGTAACATAACAGCAACATTAGAAAAGTTTTGTAACACACCTATTTCATAGGCTTTCAATTCTCATTTTCATATCATTTGATAAGTAAAACTATTTTCTATAAAAACCACTAAAACCCTTGATACAATGGCTTTTACAACGATTCTGACTCAAAATTGATATTTGTCAGATTTTTTTCTTTAAGGAGCAAAAAAAGGCAAAATTTCTTTAAACGATTCTCGTTTTCAAGAAATTTCACCTATAAATTCATGTCAAATCATATCGTTTTTCACTTAATCTCTCAGATTAAGATTAGATTGATTGATTATTTATCAAAATCAGCATAACCATTTTCATCGAAGAAGACAGTCTTACCGTCTTGGAAAGTGATCCATGTGTTTGTCACACGTTCTCCAAGAACTGATTCGTAGTATTCCACTCCTTTTGGTGTGCTGATTGGGCTACCTTTAACTTGACGTCCCAAATGATCAAAGTAATACTCTTTACCATCGATATTTTGGCGTCCTGTTACAGCCTTACCATCTTTGAAGTAGTACCAAACATTGTTACCAGTTGTCAAGAAACGGTTATTGAGACGCTCCCCTGAATCTTTATCATAGTATGAAAGTGAACCGTCAGCATTCTTAACAAAGTCACCTTTAACTTGGCTACCATCTTCTTTGAAGTAATAGTTTTTACCGCCAATGCTATAGGCACCTGTCACGATTTCACCATTATCTTTGGCATAGTACCATGTCTTACCACCATCAAGAGTGAAGAAATCAGATTTGACTTGGCTTCCATCAGCATTGAAGTAATAGTTAAGGTGGTCAATTGTTTGACGACCTGTGGCGAGGTTACCATCCTTATCAGCATGGTACCACTTGCCGTTTACTTCGAAGAACTTGTCTTTAACCTTGTAACCATTATCTACAGTGTAGTAGCTAATCTTGCCATTTTCAGTAACAAATTCACCTTTAACTTGGGCACCATTTGCACGGAAGTAGTATTCGTGACCATCCAAAGTAAGGGCACCTGTCACATTTTTACCAGCTGCATCACGGTAGAACCATGTTGAGCCATCTGTTGTGTAGAATTCACCCTTCTTAGCTTGTGCATAGCCTTGATCATTGAATTCATACCAGATACCATCGATTTCAGCCCAACGATTTGTGTAGGCATTACCTGAATTTTTATCGAAGAAGTAGAGTTTTCCGTCTGGAGTAACATACTTAGTACCTTTAGCTTGGAAGCCATTTTCATCAAAGTATTGCAATCCTCCACCAGCATAAGTCAAGCCAACAGCCATTTCTCCAGTTGGTGAGAAATAACGGAATTTAGCTTCTGTTTCTGAAGTACCTTCTTTCGGTACATCGAATACAAAGTAACCATCTTTGTACTGCTCACCAAAGCTACCAAAGTAATAATATTTACCATCCTGTTGATAAATAGAATCACGAAGCTGGATACCGTTTGGCAAGAAGAAATAAGTCTTACCATCGATATCTTGACGACCAGTTAACATATAACCTTCTTTATCGAAGTAATAGTAATTTCCAGCATATTTAATGAAGGCATTCTTAGCTTGGAAACCACTATTATCAAAGTAGGCCATACCCTTACCATCATAGTAGAAACCTGTCTTACCACCTTGATCTGTCAAAGGTTTTGGCAAGAAGATACCATTATCAGTAACTTGATAGTAGCGACCAGTAGCATCGTTGCTGAGAACATAACGACTACCACGACCAAGGATATTAGTACCATTCATGTACTTAGCAGACCATTGCTTGATTTTAACAGATGGATCAATCTTCTTACCAGTTGATATCATCACATCTTCAAACAACTGTGGATATTTCTTTTGGAGCTCATCAAGGAACTCACCACCATATTGAGCTTGGAAGTCCTTACCTGATGATTTAGAATTTGCAACATATAAAGTGTTATTGATATAAGCATTGGCCTTTGGAGTACCATAACTATTAGCACGTGTTGCTGTTACAACTTCTTTTCCTGGTAATTGGTAAAGTTGATCTGGTACCCAGTCAGCAATTGCTTGAATACCTTGCTTGTGAAGGGCTTTAAGTGCATCACGAAGATCTTCTTTAGAACCGTATTTGTTATTCTTGCTCATGGCAAGGTCATATCGGTCAGTAAAGGCATAACCATTTTGGATAACAGAATCAAGGAAGGTACGGTCATCAGCCGATACAAATTGAGGAGCCATCTCGAATGATGTGATTCCCCATGACTTGAAGAGTTCTGCATTTTCTGCAATCAATTTATTAGTATATTGGCTATCTTTTTCAACAAAATCTTGGAAGTTTGAGAAACCTTCATAGATAACTTGTGAGTCCAATGCTTCAGTAGCAGAAAATGTCTTGTCAAGTTTCTTATCTGAACCTTTAACACGGATATCTTGGTTATCAGGCGCACCTACTGGTACCCAAACACCAAGATAACCTCTCATATCAACAGTTCGATACCCCTTGATTTCATCTCCACTGAAAGTCAAGTTCCCTTCAGCATCAGTGTATTTAATTTTTCCAGCTGCTGCCGCATCATTTTCGTAAGTGACAATTCCCTTATCAGTACCAAGAAGTAATGGACGGTAGGCTTGGTTAGCATGAAGTTTACCCATGTTAACTTTCAAAGTACCATCACCCAGTGAGAAATCCTGATTATTGGCAATAAGTGTCAACATACCAGAATGTTTACTTGTTTCTGCTACACCCGTAGTTTGGTCAGCAGTCATAATATCTTTACCGTAACGAACAGATGACAAGATTTCTTTTCCATTGAACGTGTCGACTTTCATCGATTGTCCACCTGAAACATATTTCATACGGTTCTTCAAGAGCGTTGTGATAGCATCGTAGTAAGGAGACTTGGTAGCCATATATTGGCCGTTATCCGTATAGAGATCTCCATAATAAACACGAGTTACCTGCTCCATATTTTGAAGAATCAAAGCATAGGCAGCTGGAATATTGTTAATAGTATAACGTTTTTCTGCCTTCTTCATATCTTCATTATAGATTTCAAAGGCACGTTTCAATTCAGCATCAGTCATGGTATAACCATCTGATTTTGGATTGATCTCTTTTTGAACAATATCACGAATGATATCTTGAACAAGGTTATCATGAGCACGTGCAAAGATATAGTTAGCTTGTGTATCTCCATACTTACTATTATTTGTACGGTCTGTCAAACTGCTAGTAATCAAATCTTTCAATGAAGAGCCCGATCCATAAAGTGCACCCATAATTGCATAACGAAGGTTATTATCCATGGCAAGGGCTGCACCATCATGTTTTTGATTATAAGCATTATCATTTAAATCCCAAGCCTCAAGGATAGAAATGTGAGCAAGAGCATTGGCTTCAGATTTATCCACACCAAAGGCTGCACGGAAGTAGTTTGTATAAACTTGAAGAAGGTCTGCATCAACATTATCAACTGCATCAACACGGATACCATCAAAGTTAGCATCCTTATCACCCATAACAATTGATCCCCAGTTCACAAGATAGTGAATTTGGTTCAACTGCTCAGCTTGCACAACTGGATTTGAGTTATCAACGTCATTAGCAAGTAGGAATTCATAACCACCCAAGTATCTTCCTGTACCATTTAGAGAACCATCTTGGTTACTTGGTGTACGGTTAAGCAAACGGTAATCAGAATTTGCCCAAGGTGTCTTATCATTATTGACATAAAGAAGAGCTCCCCCTTGAAGGTGGTCAGCAAGGGTATAGTTTTCAGTTGTAGTATTCCACTGGTCTTGTTCTTTCACAAAAGACTCAATTGCTTGACGAAGCCATTCAGTTGATTTTTTAGCTGAAATTTCTTGTTCAATCTTAATTTGAATTGTCTTAGCTGCTGCATTCAATTCTGATTGACTTTGGCTGGTTGAATAAGTTGCGTTAAGGTTAAAGTGTTTAGAGAAAGTATTGAGGTAGGCAACTTGTGTGTCTACATCAGGCCACCATGCCATCAAAAGTGGACGGAAGTCTTTCTCAGTTGATACACGCCATTTTTCACCATTTTCCAAAATAGTGACTGGACGATACCAGCTGTTTGGTGTCAAGTACCCATCTACCAACTCGAAGCTTTCTTTCTTAGAATCGTAAGCACGGTTATGTGAAGAGAAAGCATCAACTAGATTAGTTGTACCTGGTGTGAATGAGTGTGTTGATGTGCTTGTCAAAGCACCGTCTTTACCGAAGTAAAGCAACTGGCCATTGACAGAAACAGCAAAGTTTGTTTTATAGGAACCGTCTTCTTTGACATAGTAGTACTTGCCATCAACTTTCTTGATGTTGTCCAAAGAGAGCGCTGCTGTTTCTTCTTTTTCAGTCACACCAGATTTTGGTTTTTCAGCTACTGTAAGCGTCGTATCTGTCGCTGTAGCTGCATTTGCTGGTGTGTCTGTAGCACCATTAGCTACGGCCGCACGATCAGTTGCTGCTGGTGTTTCTGTAGCGCCATTAGCTACGGCAGCACGATCAGTTGCTGCTGGTGCTGCCGTATTAGCAGTTGTGTCAGTTGTAGCCGTTGCTGGTGTTGGAGTTGCTACGGTATCTGTAGTTGCTGACTTGTCATTTGTTACTGCTGTAACATCTGTCGTAGCAGTTGCTGCTGGAGTCGCTACTTCATGCGTTTCGACCACAACATCGCTTTCAGCTGTCGTAGTAGCAACTGGTTCTGTTGTTTCATCGGCTGAAACCTTTTGATTAGCTACTGTAGCACCACCTACAATAGAGGCAAGTGCTGCCGAAGTGACGGCAATCGTCACCCATTGCTTCTTAACTTTGTGAAGCTTGTAATGTACCTTTTTTCCCATTTTAGGTCCTCATTTCATTTTCCTAGTTTGAATGAAAATCTACATAATTCAAACAATTTCATTATAGCATATTTTTTTCAAGTATTTGGAAACTTTATCAGACCTTTTAACTTTTTAATCATAATGTAAATTGAAAAATATTTTGACAAATATTAAAAACTACCGAATCTAGAAAACGGTAGTCTTTTTCTATTTTTTAGGAAAGTTTTTAGAAGTCACTGATTAAGCTATCTCTATGCAATCAGTTGGCAATTTTCAAGCCAGCTATTAAGCAAAAACCACGTTATGTTGAACCCTGTAACTGACTAAAAAGAGCAAGGTTTCTGTGACCAATTTTGCCAGAACCAGTCCCAAACCAATGGCAACTAGACTACTAAGTAAGAAATAATTACAAGCCAAGAGGACCAGGACCAACATAAAGTAGCGAACACTCGATCTAAAGAGGGAGCTTGTCGGATTAAAGACCACATTGGCGTTCAGTAGACACTGGCTGGAAGCCGAAATCACACGAGCTAGCACGACCGAAAGGAGCAGATTCTTCGTCAAGGCAAAGAGCACAAATAAGGCTGTTGCATCAATGACTGAGGCCAAAACGGCCGTGCCAGAGAACTTTAAAAAAGGGCTGTAAATACGGATGGAATCACGAATGGGCCGAAAGTGCGAGCTTTTATTTTCCTCCAGATAAACGGTCTCGATAGGAACTTCAGAGATTTGGTGGCCTGACTTTTTGGCTTCAAGCAACATATTAAACTCGTACTCGAAACGATTGCCATCCAGATTAAGAAGCCATGGAATCAGGTCGGTTGACATGCCTCGAAGCCCTGTCTGAGTATCTGTGACTTTCTGACCAGTTACTAGACGGAAAAGTCCAGCAGTCACCTTATTCCCAAAGCGACTACGTGCTGGCACCTTACCAACAAAGGCACGCGCACCCAAAACAAGATGACTTGGATTTTCCTCGGTTGCCTTGGCCACACGGACAATATCCTTAATCAGATGTTGACCGTCACTGTCAACTGTGACAATAGGTTGAGCCGAAAGGTGCTGACCGACTACTTCTTCTTGAATGTGCGCAAAGGCTGTCTTGAGAGCTGCTCCCTTTCCTTTATTGACAGGATGGGTAAGGACAGTCGCTCCAATAAAAGCCGTTTCGTCGTAATAGTCGTTATAGCCTGGGCCACTCCCATCATTAACAACAATAATACGGGCTTTAGGGAGTTTTATGGTAATATCTTGAACCACCTGAATCAGGCGTTTGTCTGGTTCATAAGCTGGAATAATAATATACATAGGCACTTCCTTTCTGTTTCATCCTATGACTCTTTAGTGACCTCCTCCAAAGCCACCTGGTTGTCCACCACCTTGGGGACCACCGCCACCTTGAGGGCCACCGCCGCCAGGCATTGAGTTTTCAATCTTAGTTTGTTTCTCACCATTGATAGTAATGTCACCACCGGTATAGGTCGCTGAACCATCAAAGTCAAAGCCAGACTGACCAGTCAAATTGATCGTTCCACCCGATACAATAATATCTCCGTTAGAATCGATTGGGTCGGTATCACCCTCGCCAACCTCAACATTTAGGGTTCCACCGGTCATCTTGAAGAAAATCTCACTTTGACTGGCATTAGCATTGGCCGCATTAACACCATCATCCGTTGCATAGACATCGATATTTCCACCATTGATGGTCACAGATTTACCTTCGATACCTTCGGTTGATTTTTCAACCTTGTAAGTACCACTATCAATAATCAGGTCCCCGGACGCATGAATACCGTCGTCACCAGCCTTAATGGTCATGGTATTGTCAGACAGATACATGGTACCTACTGAGGTGTCGTCATCATTATCGACCTTAACACCATCTTCTTCCGCTTCAATGGTCATAGTTGTTCCTGTGATGTTGAGTTCATCATTGACATTGAAGGCATCACCGACTGAGGAAATCTTATAGGTACCGCCAGTCATATGAAGGCTGTCATTGGCTTTAATACCGTTATTTTTCTTGGCATCAATGTTTAGAGTACCTGAACCGTTAATGGTCAAATCTCCTTTAGAAAAAATCACAGCATCCGCATCTTCATCACTATTAGAACTTGAATCAGAAAGTGTATTTGTAGTGCCATCTTTAAGTGTCAGATAGACATGACCAGCTTTTGTGGCATTGATTGCTGCATTTGTATTTGTCATGGTAGCACCATCTAGAACAATATGGACATCGTCTGAATCTCCAGCGTCTACCTTGATTTGCACACCATCGGATTTTCCTGAAATGACGTAGGTCCCAGCTTTGGAGATGGTTACAGTTGAACCTGATAGGGCTGCACCATCACCTGAAACATCCGCAGATGAGCCTGATAACTTAATCTTAGTAGCTGAGCTTTCGTTATAAGAGGTATCAGAATCTTTAGAAGTAAAGTAGTTGCTGTTGCTCTTATTTGTTTTCTTACTGGTCGTTGATGTTACAGCACTTGTTTTTGATGTAGTGCTTGACGTCGTCCCAGTTGACTGACTGCTTGATTGACTACAAGCTGTCATGACTGTTAGAGCAGTCGCACAGGTCAATAAAGTCGTCCATTTTTTTAGTTTTTTTGATTTCATATTTTTTCCTCTCGGGTTCGTTTGGATGATTACAGTTTACGGGACTTACCTAAAACAATTCTAAAGGTTAACTAAAACTTATCTTAAGTTAAGTTTGGTGAAAGTTTAGCTTAGGAAAACTTTCAGAAAAGTCCCATAGACTAATAGGCGAGCAAGTAAGTGCTTTATAGAAATAATACATTTGCTCTCAACTTTTCTACTATAAAAAAAGAATTAAAACAATAAGTCGACTGTTTGAAAATAGATGTTCCTGCAACAGATTCCCTATTTTCCTGGGAGTTGCTTTACGGCTTTGTATCTTATCTAAAAAGGAGTTTTTCATGGTTAAACAATTGGAAACACGTTTTAAACGTATTGAAACAAAATATGTGGTCTCAAAGGACAATCTTGAAGACCTACTCGCTGATCTTAAGGAGTATTTAGTGGAGGACGATTATCCGACTTCTACCATTTCAAATATTTACTTTGATACGGATAATTTTGACGTCATCCAAGATGCCCTAGATGGTAATCACCGTCAAGAGAAAATCCGTATGCGTACCTACCTAGCCAATCCTAAAATTGATAGTAAGGTCTTTCTGGAGGTCAAAGCTAAAGATGAGGAAGGAATTGGACATAAGTTTCGTCTCGTTTCAACTCCACTTGCCATCACTAACTTGATGACAGATGGTAAGAATAATGGTCAAATCACTGATCGTCAGCTCTTACAGGATATCCACCACTTACGTCAACGCTATGATGAAGGTCTCAAACCTCGTATGTATATCTACTACGACCGTTTTTCGATGAAAGAAAAAGAGACTATCCAAGGCTATTCCTATAATAAAGTTCGTGTTACCCTAGATCAAAATCTGACTTACCGTGATGAAGACGTCAGTCTCTTTAAGGGAAATCATGGGTTTCCCCTTCTTGATGAAGATACGATTATCATGGAAATCAAGGCACCTGGCAAAAAGCCTGACTGGCTTCAAGCTATCTTAGACAAACATGGTTTGGAAGAGCAGAAATTCTCAAAATACAGCTGTGCCTACCATAAATCTCAAGGTCTAGACTACGGACCACGTCCAGCACAAGAAAAAGGAGCTGCCGCCTATGTCTAATCTCTTCAATTCTATCTTTAATGATGCGACCGCAACCGCTAGTCCCCTTCAACTCATGCTGGCCTTACTGGTCAGCCTTGTTTTAGGATTGGCCCTAACCTGGACTTACAAATACCGGACCCTCTACACCAGAGAATTTGTCATCAGTTTGACCCTACTTCCATGTTTGATGACCCTAGTTATCTTCCTTGTCAATGGTAGTTTGGGAACCTCTATTGCCGTGGCAGGGACCTTTAGTCTCATTCGTTTTCGTTCAGCGACTAGTGGTTCCAGAGAGCTGATTGCTGTCTTTATGGCTATGATTATTGGTCTGGCATCTGGGACAGGCTACCTCTTACTAGCCGTCCTCTTTACCATCTTCCTTTTGGCTGTTTGGCTTCTTTTGGAAAATCGTCAAAGTCGTACCGACAACCAACGTCGTAGACTCCTGACCATTAACGTCCCTTACCAAGACTTGATTGACCAAAAAATCACTAAAGCCTTACTCAATTTCACAAGCGAATGCGACCTGATTTCCCTTAACACCACAGATGGGGGTGAGACCATGCAACTGGTCTACGAAGTGGACTTGAATCCCCAAGTGGATGACTTCCAATTGACTAATCACCTGATCTCAAGCATTGAAAATTGTGATCTTGCCCTAACCAAAAAAGCTAAAAAGAAAAAGAATTTGTAAGACAAAAAGACATCTCCGACTTATTTCGGAGATGTCTTTGCATGTTTTGAGGTTAGTGTTTTCACTTAGCTGTACCCCCCACTTTTAACGGCCTAGTATGGCAGTCTAGCTTATCGATGAAAATCAAAATACTTTCTAATCATCTTCATCTTGGATAACCTTACCATCTTGTATGTTAAAGGTATAGCCAATATATTCGGAATTGTCATAATAAGCGGAATTTTCTTCATCAGTTGTGAAAAAATAAAATTCGTACTCTCCGTCAGGTAGCTTGCTAGCATCCAGTTTAGTTGCGGCCTCTTCTAAATCTTTCTTGCTAATATTTTTTGAGTCATGTACTTTTATTTCCATAGTGACAAGGTGTTCATCAATCATTGTTTGATAGGGAATTTGATAATAGCCATAAAAATCAGATTTCCCATTTTTACGGTTTTCTTCGGCTAAATGTTTTCGACGATTACCAGCCTCTTGATCTATCGTAGTATGATCTCTGAAAGAGAAATCTTCGATATCAAGGCCTAACGATTGCTTCTTAAGCTCCTTAAAGAGTTTCTGCTCTTCTTTTTTTACAGATTTTTGTTGTAAGTAGCTTTCCCAGTAATGACTTGGGGTCACATATTCTTCACCATTAACTGTCCAGTCCAGGTTAAAAGTAATTTGTGAATCTAATGATATGGTTTGATTATCGTAGGTGTCCTCTGAATAGGTATAATCGACATAAATACCATCTGAATCTAGAAACACCTTTTTGATAAGCTTAACTTGGACCTTTCCCTTAAAACCATTATGAGCCAAGATCTTTTGCGTTTTTTCCCTAGCCTTGAAGTAAGAATTTGGCAGTACAACTTTACAACCAACTAAAAGAATAGAACAGAGGAGGAGAATAGCTAAGCAAGAAAGCTTTAAAATATTAGGAGTATTTTTCTTCATAGGACATCCTTCCTTTCCTCAATGATTTGTATAAATAAGCACACCAAATCCTTCAAATAAAACGAGCTTCTTCACTCATATTATAGCATTTTAAAGCGCTTTCTCATGGTAGTTAGAGGAACAAAATAATTAAAATTCCTCATAGAAAAAAAGCCTGAATCATCACTTCAGGCATTTCTTTTTAGTCTCAATCAGTTGAGATAATCCTCAATAATCTGTTACTTCTTTTCGGTCATGGACATTGCTTTGTTTGCCTTGACGTGCTTTAAGTACGGCTTCAACGTCTTCAGGGCTGACCCCTGTTTCAACGAGCATGACTGCTAGATGATAGAGAACGTCTGCTGTCTCGTTGGCAATTTCTTCTTTATCAGCATTTTTGGCCCCAATCACAACTTCTGTCGCTTCTTCGCCAACCTTTTTAAGAATCTTGTCTAGCCCCTTGTCAAAAAGATAATTGGTATAAGACCCTTCTTTGGGATTCTTTTTACGATCTAAGGCTTCCTTATAAAGTGTTTCTAACATAGCTACTCCTATCTGTCTTGATTGTCATCATAAATATCCGTAAAGAAACAGCTGTAGGCTCCTGTATGACAGGCTGCTCCTTCTTGTTCCACGGCGATAAGCAAGGTGTCCTGATCACAGTCAGTCTTGATGCTTTTAACATGTTGGAAATGACCAGATGTGGCTCCCTTATGCCAAAGCTCATTTCTAGAACGGCTCCAGTAATGCATTTGTTTGGTCTCTAGGGTCAACTGATAGGACACCTCATTCATATAGGCCAACATGAGCACCTGCCCCGTCTTGTAATCGGTCACAATGACTGGTACCAGTCCTCCTTGTTTGTCAAAATCAAGTTTAACCTCTGTCATCGTCTCACCTCAATTCCTGCATTTGCCAAGACTTGTTTGGTTTCGCCTATATTTACCTCACCAAAGTGGAAGATAGAGGCTGCCAGTGCACCAGTCGCTGTTGTCTTTTCAAAGACCTCTACAATGTCCTCAATATTTCCCGCGCCACCAGAAGCGATGATCGGAACATCAACGACTTCCGCCACACGATTTAGCATTTCCAAATCAAAACCAGACTTAGTGCCGTCCTTGTCCATGCTGGTTAAGAGAATTTCTCCAGCTCCCAAGGCGACGACTTCTTGAGCCCATTGGATGAGGTCCCTACCTGTATCCTTACGGCCACCTGCCACAAAGACATGCCAGCTCCCATCAGCCATCTTTTTGGCATCAATCGCAGCCACTACACACTGGTTGCCAAATTTTTGAGCACAATCAGCGATTAGTTGCGGGTTGGCAAGGGCTGAGGAATTGACCGCAACCTTGTCAGCACCAGCT
Organism: Streptococcus sp. HMSC065H07; assembly: GCF_001837325.1. Taxonomy (NCBI): domain Bacteria; kingdom Bacillati; phylum Bacillota; class Bacilli; order Lactobacillales; family Streptococcaceae; genus Streptococcus; species Streptococcus sp. HMSC065H07. The sequence continues at coordinate 86,876 of NZ_KV832043.1, read as the reverse complement.
TTAAGCATCTTGTTCATGTCTTCAACTGAACGGATACCACCACCAACTGTGAAGGGGATAAAGACCTGATTGGCAACGCGGCGCACCATGTCAACCGTTGTTTCACGATTGTCTGAAGTCGCTGTGATATCCAAGAAAACAAGTTCATCACAGCCAGCCTCATAGTAAGCACGTGCAGAATCAACAGGGTCTCCAACGTCTGTCAAATTCACAAAATTAACCCCCTTAACGACACGACCGTCCTTGACATCCAAACAAGGAATAATACGTTTTTTAAGCATATTAACCTCCGAAAGACTTGAGTTGGTCTATTGTGATATTGCCGTTATAGTAAGCTTTACCGACAATGGTTCCTGCCACACCAATCTCTTGTAGGTGATCTAAGTCGGCTACTTCTGCAATCCCACCGGAAGCGATGACTTTGGCGGTTGTGAGTTCAGATACCAAACGTTTGTAGTGATCAAGATTGGGTCCTGTCAGTGTGCCATCTCGATCAACATCAGTATAGACAAAGAGGGTTACGCCCATCTTTTCCATTTCCTTGGCCAAGGTAATATAGTCTACATTGCTGGTTTCCAACCAGCCTTCAGTAGCGACAAACCCAGACTTAGCATCAATACCCACAACAATCTTGTCAGCACCAAATTCCTCTAAAGCTGCTCTAACGAAGTCAGGATTTTTAACGGCCATTGAACCGATAATGATACGGTCGATGCCAACTGCCAAATAATCACGAATCTGCTCCAAGGTACGGATACCGCCACCAACTTCGATGCCAAGTCCAGAAACCTTCTTGACCTCTGCAATCAAGTCACGGTTAGTGGCACGACCATCAAGGGCACCATCCAAATCGACGACGTGAATAAATTGAATGCCCGCATCCTTAAAGGTCTTTGCTTGCTCAATAACGTCTGGATTAACAATGGTTTGTTGGTTGAAATCTCCTTTGAAGAGACGAACAGCCTGTCCATCCTTAATATCAATTGCTGGTAGAATTTGCATCTCCCCTACCATCCTTTCTAAGTGAAAAAACTTTGCTCTCAAGAGCTTCTAGGCTTTACATAACCCTGCAAACTTTTCAAGAATACCTAAGCCAATATCCCCTGATTTTTCAGGATGAAATTGGGCCCCATAAACATTGTCTTTATGAATCATGGCTGGTACCTCAATACTATAATCTGCGGTAACATCAATGTATTGACTAGGGACATCTGTGAAATAACTGTGAACGAAGTAGACGGCTTGGCCATCTAAACCATCTGTCAAAGGGCTGGCTTGCTTAACAGCCAAATCATTCCACCCCATATGTGGGACAGGTTGCTCCTTGCTGGCTGGAATAGGACAGCAGACACCTGGAATAAAGCCAAGACCATCTGTTTCTTCATGTTCTAGCCCTTTTTCTGTTAAAATCTGCATGCCTAAACAAATTCCTAAAAGGGGAACTCCCTGTGCGACTGCCTCTTTGATAACAGCTACCAAACCTCTTCGCTCCAACTCTGCCATAGCCGTTGGATAAGCACCTACACCAGGTAAAATCAACCCATCTACAGCTAGGATTTTTTCTTTATCGGCAGACAATTCTGCAGTCACTCCGATTTTTTCAAGGGCACGCAGAACATTTGCAGTATTCCCAGCATCGTAATCAATGACGATAATCATAGCATCCCCTTTGTCGAGTTTACGCCGTGAATGTCAGGATTGATTGTGATTGCCTCACGCAAGGCACGTCCTGTTGCCTTGAAAAGACTTTCTGACTTGTGGTGATTGTTTTTTCCGTGGAGAATCTTGAGATGGAGATTCATCTGAACATTGAAAGCCAAGGCTTGGAAAAATTCTTCTACCAGTTCTGTATCAAAATTACCCAATTTTGGATTATCGAAACTAGCATCAAAGACCAAGAAGCTACGTCCAGACAAATCTAAACTTGCCATTCCGAGGGTTTCATCCATAGGTACAAAAGCCGTTCCATAACGGTTGATTCCTGCTTTATCGCCCAAGGCCTCTTTAAGAGCTTGACCAAGGACAATACCGACATCTTCAACAGTGTGGTGACTATCAACCCAAAGGTCGCCATCAGCCTTAACCACCAAAGACATACGACCGTGGCGGGCAAACAAGGTCAACATGTGGTCAAAAAATCCGACACCTGTTTGAATATCTACTGGTTCTTGAGCATCCAAATTGAGGCTTAACTTAATTTTGGTTTCAAAGGTATTACGTTCAATTTCTGCTTGTCTCATAACTTCTTCCTCTACTCTCTCAATTATTGTCGTTTCTGACTTCAATTGCCTTGGCGTGGGCCTGCAAGCCTTCCGCATAAGCCAAGGTTGTGATATCGTGCTGAGCCTTATTAACTGCTGCCTTGTCGTATTGCGTATATTGGATACGTTTGACAAAATCATGCACGCCTAAAGCTGATGAAAAGCGGCTAGTCGCTGTCGTTGGAAGAACGTGGTTGGCACCTGCATAGTAGTCGCCAATTGGTTCGCTGGTAAAGTGACCAAGAAAGACGGAACCAGCATTTTCCACTTTTTCCAAGTAATCATAAGCATTGTCCATAGCAATTTCCAAATGTTCTGGAGCAACCAAGTTCATGAGTTCAAACATGGCATCTGTATCATTGGCAATAATAATACGACCGTTATTTTCGACAGATGGACGAGCAATCGCCTCGCGTGGCAAAAGCTTGAGTTGACGTTCAATCTCACTTTCAACCGCATCAGCCAAGGCTTCAGAATCTGTGACCAAAATGGCACGTGCGCGCGTGTCGTGCTCTGCTTGAGACAAGAGGTCAGCTGCCACATAGGTTGGATTGGCACTACTATCAGCGATAACACCAATTTCTGATGGTCCTGCAATCATATCAATACCGACAATACCATAAACTTGTTTCTTAGCAGTCGCCACGAAAATATTACCAGGACCTGTAATCTTGTCCACCTTTGGAATCGTTTCTGTACCAAAGGCCAAGGCCGCAACCCCTTGAGCCCCACCAACTTGGTAAATGCTATCCACACCGGCCAATTTGGCGGCTACCAGAATCGCAGGAACAAAGTGCTCTTGAGGCGGCGTAATCATAATAATCTCTTTAACCCCAGCAATTTTGGCAGGAATAACATTCATAAGAACTGATGACGGATAAGCCGCAGTTCCTCCAGGCACATAGACACCCACACGATTGATAGGACGAATCAATTGACCACGAATAACACCCTCACTTGGTTGGTCCTCAAAACCAGTCTCCAACTGATGTTTGTGATAAGATTCAATGTTTTCTTTGGCATTGACTAGGGCTTGGTAAACCTCTGGATCAATCTCTTTAAAGGCTTGATCAATCAAGTCCTGTCCAACTTCAAAATCAGTCAAGTCAACCTTATCAAATTTAGATGAATAGTCACGAAGGGCCTCGTCTCCACGTTTTTTAACGTCTTCAATAATGGCTTGAACCGTACTTTCAACGTCTCTATTTTCTTTTGACAGTTCCAATTGCTCCTGATAAAGAAGCTCCGCAATTTCTTTATTTGTTCCAGTTAATCGTTTCATTCGAACGGTACCTCCTCGTTCCCTACAAGTGATTCAATCTTACAAATGAATGGTAGAACTTCCTTGTTATTTTTCAAAGAAGCCTTATTAACAATCATTCGTGCTGAAATCCTGCAAATATCTTCATAAACTTTTAAGCCATTAGCAACAAGGGTATTCCCTGTTTCCACAATATCGACAATGGCATCTGCTAGACCAATGACCGGGGCAATCTCAACACTCCCCTGAATCGAAATGATCTCAACATCCTCACCCTTTTGATTAAAATAATCCGTAGCAATGGTTGGATACTTGGTCGCAATACGTTTACGTTTATGGTCATCAGGGTTATAGTCTCCTGTTGATGCTACAGAGAATTTACAAAGACCAAAATTAAGGTCTAACATTTCCAAATAGCCTGTCGGATGTTCGACCAAAACATCCTTACCGACAATCCCAATATCTGCGACGCCGTGTCTAACATAGGTAGTCACATCTGGAGCTTTGACCAAGAGAAAACGGAACCGGTTGTCAGGACTCTCGAAAATCAAATTACGTCCTTTATCGGCCATGAAAGACATATCAAAGCCAGCTTTTTCCAGTAATTTAACCGTATCTTTCTCAATACGTCCCTTGGTCAAGGCAATTGTGATTTGATTGCTAGTCATCCAAGTCACCTCCAAATTCCACATCGTCATGTACTGCTTGATAAACTGAGTCGATATCAATGGCCCAGCCAACCGCTGTTAACTCGGTAGCTCCAAAGCGTTCAAATAGTTTATCGTAACGGCCACCTGATACAAAGGCATCTGGTACCTTGTCACCGAAGACCTTAAACATCATGCCCGTGTAGTAAGGCACTGCTGGCAATTGAGCCAAATCAAGCGTCGTCTCTGGGAGACTATCTGATAAACGATTAGTTAAAACTTCCAAACTATCCAAGGCCGTCAAAAAGGCTTCACTGTCTGTTAACTGTCTAGCCTTGGTCAAGACAGCATTTGTCTCACCAAACAAGAAGGGTAACTGCTCCAAGACCTTGTCATATTGACTTGGATTTTCTTTGGTGAACTCCTTAAGACCGGTGATCGATTTGTCACGGATATAGGCCGCCAACTCTGCTTCTTTTACAGCTGGAAGGTTTAATTCTTCAAAAATGAGTTGTAGGAGGCGGGCATGTGAAAATTCAAACTTGTAATTTTTGACCCCTGCAGCATCTAGAGCCTCTTTAGCAGAAGCTATTGCTTCTTCCAATGCCTGATGAACTGGAAAACCAATGATTTCCACACCAGCCTGCGTATGCTCATTGGACAAGCCACGCATCTCCTCATTGTAGTTAAAGACTTTTCCAGAGTAAGAAAATTTGATCGGTGTATGAACTTGAGTCGAAGCAATCACACGCCCAATTTGGCTGGTAATATCAGGACGTAAACTAACAAGATCTCCATTTTTGTCAAAGAAATTATAGTTTCCATTGTCCACAAGATCACTAAAGACTTCGAAATGCTCTAAGGTTGGTGTCTCAATCCGAAGAAAGCCCTTTGTCATCAACAAGTCACAGATACGGTGTTCAATCTGATACATGGTACGGGCACGTTTGAAAAGTTTATCGTGCATTCCTAAGGCTAATGTCGTTTTTTTCATGCTTGTAACTCCTGTATTGTCATTAATACGTGCTCCATCTCATCCTGCGTCCCAATAGAAATGCGTAGTCTGTCTGAAATACGCTCCACTTTTGGAAAATAACGGACATAAATTTTCTTACTTTGGAGGTAGTCAAACAATTGACCTGCAGTCACTCCGTGAGGTTTGACCAAAACAAAATTAGTTTTTGAAGGTAGGATATCAAAACCAATCGCCTGCAATTCTTGGCTAAACCAGTCACGTGTTGCCATAATCTTTGCGCAAGTGTCCTCATAGTAGTCCCATGACTTAACCGCTGCAGTCGCCAAGACTTCCGCAATGCTATCCACATTATAGGGGTTGACCGAATTTTTGACGGCATTGATTACAGCCATTAGTTTAGGACTTCCGATGCCATAGCCGACACGCAGACCAGCAAGGGAGGCATCCTTAGAAAAGGTCCTAGTGATAAACACATTGTCATACTTTTCTAGGAGTGGTAAGGCCGTCTCCCCACCAAAGTTAATATAGGCTTCGTCAATAATCACAACAACCGACTGGTTAGCCTTTACAATCTCCTCAATTTGATCGAGCGGTTTACAAATACCTGTTGGCGCGTTCGGATTAGTAAGGACGATCCCACCATTTTCCTCCAGATAATCTTGAGTAGCTATCTCAAACGAAGAGCTCAAAGGCACTTCTCTAAAAGGGATGTGGTACAAATCTGCCCAAACCTTGTAGAAACCATAGGTCAAATCTGGAAACAAAACTTCTTCCTCGCTATTAAAGAAAGCTAGGAAAGCCATTGACAGGATATCGTCTGAGCCATTTCCGATAATCACTTGATCGGCAGGCACACCCAACTGTTCAGACAAAGCCTGACGTAAAGCTGCTTGATCCAAAGTCGAATACTTGCGTAACTGATAGACATCAAAGGATGCTAAAGCTTGATGGACTGCTGGACTTGGTCCATAGGCATTTTCATTAGTATTCAACTTAATGATATTTTTCTCAGCAGGCTGACTACCCGCTACATAGGGTTCAATCTTTCGTAATCCTTTGATTTCCATAGTTTATCCTTTCTGTTCAACTCCGACCAATTGTACTACTAGCTACAAATGTTAAAAGCAAGGGTAACAAAAAACGCCCTCACAAAAACAACTTTTGCAAGGACGTTGGCACGTGGTTCCACCTTAATTCGAACAGGGGTCGCCCCCTCTTCCTCATGAAGTCACAAAATCTCTCTTGTAACTCCTAGTCTCTAACGGAACCACCCGTCGTACACTACTGTCATCCAGAGTTCGCATACGCTCTCAAGAATGTGTCGTCTTTGATCTCATGCGTTCTCAGCTTCCCGCATTCTCTGTGAAACGATCTGACTTTTTCTATCAACGATTTAGATTTTAGTTCATTTTACCTAAAAATTCAGAACAAAGCAAGTCTTTTTTGTATATTTTTATAAAAACTTGAATTCCTTGTATATTTAATAGCCAAAACAAACTGCTGTGAAATTGAGTTCAAATAAATAAAAAGTTGATGCGGTATCTTTTTACAAACCAAGTGGATCCCTAAAGAGACTTCTGACTGTGATAGTTTAACTGGAAACCACTACTTTTTTCAAGTACTTTCATCACTACAGAAGATCTCGTTCTATCTAAATTCCTATCACAAAAAATCTTGCTCAGTTATTTTTTATGACAATTTCTTTGTACTATTTCCCAAATTGAAATCATTTCTTCATAATATAATTTGTATATTTATCCTAAATAATTTTTCAAAGCAAGACAAAAAGCCTGAAGCACAGCTCCAAGCTCTCATGGTTAAGCCAGTCTTTTAGGTCTGATAAATCCCGTTAGGAGACTCAAACAAAGTAGTCCAGCTGCCACATACCAATAGGGCATATCTACACTAGTTGTACGTCCTGAGACTTCAACAATGCCTTTAACTAAACAAGCACTAGCGACAACAGCGATGGCTGAATTAAAGAGAAGTTTTGAGGCACGATTTCTCACCCAAGACATCCCCAGTCCAGTAAGTAGATAAATAAGTGCTCCAGCCAATGGTGCAAAGAACATCATGCGCATAAACATGGATGATTCGCCATAAGAAAAGCGTTCATAAACAAAGGTAAAGACTAGACTAAAAATGGTTAGACCGATGTAGGTGAAAAAGTGTTTGCTAGCTGATTTTTTAGTAACCGATGTAAACAATATCACTCACCGCCCTTTCTGAGATCTTGTTTCCGTTTGTGGTTGGCTTGTTAATGACTTGACCATTGAAGTACATGGTAGATGAGCCACCACCGTCAAGGTTATAGGCTGTCGTCACACCATAAGATTTCATCAACTCTGCCATTTCATAAAGAGTCAATCCTGACGACTCACTGGTACGACCATCAGAGACAATGACAATATAGTGCACACTGCCGTCACTCTCTTCGATAACGCCGATAGCTGTACGTGGATTGTCAGCCATGGCTTGACCAACCTCTTCATTTTCTGATACAGCTACCTTGCCATTTTCAACCAAGGTTGGACCAAAGGCAAAGGTATTCACCACACCTGAATCAACCAATTTTTGAGCCGTTGTATCGCTTTCCTTAAAGGTCTTGAAGCTACCATCTGAGTAAACGGCAAGGTCCTCGTAATCACTGTTTCGATCAGTATCACGATAGACTTGACCATTCTTAATCACATAACCTGACTGATTAGCCCCATAATAGTCACCATTTATGGCAAAGATAGCATTATTTTGCTGGGCAATACTTGAAGTAGTCTCGGTGATGTTGGTCCCATAGGTATTTTGTGCCAAAGCCGTTTTAAGGTAATCTGCACTTGAAAGCTTGATATCGGCAACATAGTAAGTAGTATCACTGGTTTTACCTGTCGTGATTTTGATATCCATATTGTCATCTTTATAAGTCGTATCCGTCTTAGTGACTTTACCAGTGCTGGTAGACGCTGTCGACGAAGCTGTGCTTGAACTAGTCGTATTGGCTGAAACCGTTGAGACCGCTGAGGGAATGACAAAGACCTTTAAGAGAGAGTAGACATTTGCCCCCATCAGAAAAAGGGTAAAGAGTAAGGCATAGGCATGCCTTTTAAGAAATTTCATAGAAAACCTCCAAATGTGATAGATAAGATAGAAACCATAAGTTTCTTTTGATTGACATTAGCATAACAAGCAAAGCTTAAAATCTTCTATAAATCCCACAACCACGCTTTTCCTTTAAGTTTTCCTTAAGAAAAAGACAGCTTCAGTTGAAGCCATCTTCGCTATATAATCATATCTTCAGTAATATCAAATTCTCTCAAGAGCACCTGAATCTTATCAAAGTTCAGACGAAAATGCTCTAACTTATGTCCATCAGAGCCAATAGAATACTTGCAACATCCCAGATCCTTAACAAGCCCCAAGGCATAACGATAGAGGTCTTCATGATGATAAAGGTACATGCTCTTTGCATTCAGCTCAAAAGCCAAATCATTAGCCATCATTTTCTGGAAAATGCGTTTGAGCTGCTCCTCATAGGCTTTTAACTCATCAACAGTCACGTCAAAAAGTCGGAAACCATAGTCAAAATGGGCCAGAACATCTGCGTCCACACGACCAATAGCGTACTCCAACTTGTCCAGATACTCTTGAATAATGCTAGCCTTGTCCATATCAGCCACCTCATCATCAAGATAATCATTGACGCCATTATGATGAACAGAAAGAAGCTTGAGATCATAGTCCTTCCCATCCAAAAAGGCCAAAATATCCTTTTCCCTAGGCTGATAATAACCAATCTCGATGCCACGTTTAATACGATTGCCATACTTGAGGTTAAGACTTTCGATTTCGTGACTATAAGCCTCGTACTCGGGCACATCATCCTGTTTGGTATAAGGATTAGAGAGATCATAATGCTCAGTCGTTACAATCTCCCCATCAAAATGTGTCAAATAGTCAGTAAAGTTCGCATCCGAATCATAGGAATGATGGGTATGCAAATGGTTATCACGAATAGACATAACTACTCCTTATTTTTCAAATACATTGTAAGCTGCTTATGGGCCAACCAGGTCAAACTCACCATCAACCCCTCATAAATAATAAAGAAAATCACAAAACATTGAAGGAAATACTCTTCTGGTAAAACGTTGATAATCGGATCCAAGATTGGATTAAAGAGCCAACTGCTATCTCCAGGAAAGAGGGCTTCATGAAAGAGCGTGAAAAACTCATCAAAACCAAGAAATAGTCCTATAGTCCCTATAAGAATTGGCAAAACAGCCAGACTCAGATAAAGCCTACGATAAAGACCAAAGGTGCCCTTCTTCACATTTCGCCAAAGAGAAGTTGCTGCGGGATAAGCCAGTAGAATAACAAGCCCCTGTACCAAATGAAAGAGCCACTTCACATCATGAAAATGCTTTAGCCCACTCTCCGACGATGGAAAATCAGGCATGGCCAGATGACCAACCCAAGGAAAGGTCAGGTACTGCATGAGGACATTGAAATTATGCCAAAGCTCCGTCTTTCCGATAATGACATAGTCCATAAGATGCATCCAGTCAATATCAAAATAATAGAATCCCCATGCCAGATAAATCGTCACTAGGATAGACAGGGCCAGGAGCCAAATCGGAGTCAGTACAGCTTCAATCTTAGTTCGCATCAAAATCCCACTCCGCTAGACTAGCAAGTACGTGGTCTGGTTTGACAGGTAGACCTGCAACCTCTTCCACCTTGGTGAAGCCAGTTGTCACAAGTAGTGTTGGAAAGTCATTTTTAATACCAGCTGTAATATCGGTCAAGTAATTATCACCAACCACAATCGTTTGACTACGTTCTGTCCCAAGGATTTCAAGAGCCTTGTTCATGATAATAGCTTTAGGCTTACCAATAATGATTGGTTTCACACGGGTAGCCGCCTCAATAAGGGCCAAGAGGGAACCAGCACCTGGAAGAAGACCACGTTCTGTTGGGATATTCAAATCTGGGTTAGTTCCAATAAATATAGCCCCTTTGTGGATAGCAAGCGTTGCTTTTACCAACATTTCATAAGTGACTTCACGGTCCAAGCCCACCACAACATAGGAAGGATTTTCCTCATCTACCGTATACCCCGCTTCCGCAATTGCAGATTTAAGCCCAGTCTCACCGATAACATAAACCGTCTTGCCACGATTCATATCGTTCATGTAGTCAACTGTCGCCAAAGTAGCTGTGTAAATGGTCTCAAGAGGCGTTTCCAACTCGCACTGATTACGCAAAAGCTCTTGGACCATCTCTGGTGTACGCATACTGTTATTAGTCACAAAAAGATAGGGAATCTGACGCTTCTGCAACTCCTTAACGAAGGCTTCTCCCTCAGGAATGCGATCCTTCCCCTTGTAAATAGTTCCATCTAAATCAATCAAATAACCTTTATATGTCATCCTACTCGTCTCCTATTTCTTTCCATTGGATAATAGCCTGAGCATGAACATTACCGTCCACACAAATCTGGTGTTGACTGCTCAAACTTTCTTGGTCAAACTCGTAACCTGAATAAATTTCTGATCCATGATGAATTTCCTTAACATACTTGAGGTCAATATGGGCCGGTGTGTACTTGGTCAAAAAGTCCAAATCGAAAACATCCAACATCCACTCCAAGTACTTGCTATTATTAACATGGCCATTCATGTCTAGGTCAAAATAACGCACACGATAAAGCGTCTCAATTGGATTTTCCAAAGCCTTATAACGAGGTCCTCTAAGCAACTTTTTAGTCTTATCAGCCCCATAAGGTGCTACCACCTCATCTGGCACTTCGGCTACCTTACGCGTTTCATAATCCATAAGAGCAAAAGTAGTCTTAAAGAGCATGATTTGTTGACCAGTTTCATCCGTGATGTAAAAATTACGGTAACAAAAAATCTTATTATAGGAAACGGCTTCCGTTGTAATGGTCACCTTTTCATTGTAACGAGGCAAACGGTCAATCTCAATAGCATAGTCTGTCACAATCCAAACCAGACCGTACTTATCAAAAACTTCCTTATCCGTATTACCCAGAGACTCTGACTGCATACCTGATACTTGCAATGAAAAAGCCAGTAAGTGTGGTAATTTTACCTGATGCGTGATATCCGTCTCATAAAACGGAATCTGATAAGGAATACTAAATTTTAATCCCATCTAATCCTCCAAGATAAATTGCTCAGCGACACTATCTCCCAGAAAGAGTCCTCGTTTTGTCATACGAACCACCTCAGGATCCTTAACCAAGAGCCCATCTTCCTGTAGTTTTTCCACAATGTCTCCATAAGTATCCGCAAATGACAAACCAAACTTCTCTTCAAACCGTTTGATAGACACACCCGACTTTTTACGTAAACCAAGGAAGAACTCCTCCTCCATCATCTCCGCCTTAGTCAGATGCTCCTCGTGAAGTCTAGCATGCCCATCCTCTGCTATAGCCTTCAGGTAATGTTGGATAGGCCCTCGATTACGGTAACGAACACCATTAACATAACCAGAGGCTCCAGCACCAACTCCATAGTACTCATCATTATTCCAGTACATGAGATTGTGACGACTCTCCATCCCAGGTTTGGTAAAGTTGGAAATCTCATAATGCTCAAAACCATTTTTTTCCAACTCTTGGATAATATAGTCAAACATCTCTGCTTCCAAATCCTCAGTTGGGAGATTGAGCTTACCCCGACGCATCTTATTCATAAAGACCGTGTGATGTTCCAAGATCAAACTGTAGAGACTTAGGTGTGGAATATCCAGTTCCAGTGCCTTGCTCACATTTTCCTTGACCTGATCCATGGTTTGACCAGGTAGCGCATAAATGAGGTCAATGGAAATATTATGGAAACCGGCAGCCTTTAAGCTATCAATACTTTCGTAAATCTGTGCTTGATTGTGACTGCGACCAATTTGACGCAAGTGCTTGTCATCAAAAGTCTGAACCCCTAAAGACACGCGATTAACAGCAGATTTTTTGAGTACCTCAATCTTATCAACCGTCAAATCCCCAGGATTGGCCTCAATAGTAAATTCCTTCAGCTTAGACAAATCCAAGTTTTTCTGAAGATTGCTCAAGAGGTAGTCTAATTGTTCCGCAGAAATAGCTGTTGGGGTCCCTCCACCAATATAAAGCGTGCGAAGCTCTTTGATATCTAAAAGCTCCCACTCACGAATCAAAGCCCGTAGGTAGTCATCAACGGGCTGATTTTTAATAAAGACCTTGGAAAAGTCACAATAATAACAAATTTGTGTGCAAAATGGAATATGCACATAAGCTGAAGTTGGTTTTGTTTGCATGTAACTATTCTACCATTTTTTAAGCAGAAATGAGACCATGAATGATAAGAGTTGAGGCAAAAAAGAAGCCATCTCTCCAGATAGCCTCTTCCTATTATTTTGTTAATGAGAATGGGAAAGCATTGTAGTTGCTATAATCAAAGGTTGGTCCTAAGTCAGAGATGAATTGAACTGGCGTGTAGGTTCCATTTTCAAGAATAAAACCAGGCTTAGCTTGGAAACCAGCTCCCCCTAGTCCAGTAATACCGGGAAGCAAGGTTGAAAAATCGCCACCCTCCCAAACGTAGAGATTACCAGAAATTTGGACGGCTTTAGCAGTCGTTGAACTTTGACGATAAGGTTCGTAATCGACATTGAAATTTGCCTTTGAAGTAACGTTACCATTGGCATCTACTGTGAAACTAATATCTGTCGCCTGAGGACTGGTACCTGTCCAAGTTCCTACTAAAGCTGCTGGAACAGGAGCGTCACTTTGAGTATCAGTTGTTGCTTGACTAGACTTTTTTGACTCAGATGCAGCACTGCCACTTGTTCCTGCTTGAGCATCAGTTCCTGCTGTGGCTTGATTTTTTGAAGAGCTAGCTTCAGGAGCACTCACTTCTTCTTGACCTTGAGAATCCTTTGAAGATGAATTCTCTGTCTTAGCCTTTTTAGCAGATTTCTTCTCAGATGCTTTTGTTTTTGCTGATGACTTCACAACTTTAGAAGTTGACGTTGTAGATGATGATGCAGTGTCTTTTTCTGACTTAGAGCCACATCCAACAAGGGTTGTAGAAACAGCTACAGACAACAAAACAAGAGAGCAAACACGAATAACTTTTCTTTTCATTTTCATAAACCTCTTTCTATATGTCTATTATATATTTTTTGTTACAAAAATCAAGTATTATTTGTAATTTTGTAACATTTACGTCATTGTTTGTATCCCTGTCTTAAGTTAACATGTCTGTGTAAGCAAAAAAGTCTATCATTCCCATAGGAATGATAGACTTTGGACTATTATTTAAGAACGATTCATCTGCGAAAGGTATCCTGTTTAGTGCTTTTCTTCTCTTTCAAGATAACCTTTATAAGAGAGAAGGTTAAAGCTATCCTCTAAGAGAATAATGCGCTTACCACCATCTACAAGGACATAATAGTATGACTTGCTCGCATCGTGGTAGATGTCATTAACACTCTTAGCATGATAACCATGTGACTTAAGAGACTTCTGTATTTTAGCAAACTCTTTTTGCACCTTACCATTATCTACGCTGCCTGATTGATCCACCAGATATTCTTTTAAAGGCTTAGCAATTAAGATATCTATATCATCAGAATCTGTAGTCATAACACCATTTTCAGAGATAGTCAATTCTCCTTCTGATTCACCTTCATCATCAAATATCTTCCATTTTCCAACAAAGGCTTTTGGAACCTCTGCCTTATGAAAAAGGCATTTCTTTTTTAAATCTTTGGTTCTTCTTGATCCGTAGTAGAGATCTGATAAGGTTAAATCTAGAACTAAGTTTGTCCCATCCTTCTGAATCAGATTATAGTAGCCAAACCATCCCGTCTTAACCAGTATGATCTCTTTGGTCTGTAAATGGTATTTCTTGTCAAAATCAGCAATCGTTTTTAGTTTTGAATCACTGAGCTCCTCTAAGCTTGTTTCAAATTTCTGTCTAACCTTCTTACCAATAGAGATTTCTGTGATTTCTTCTTCCCTATAACCTGCAACAAGTTTTGACTTCTTCCCACTTAACTCATAAACCAAACCAACATTATCATTAGTTACCCACAAACCTCCCAAGTTTGTTCCTTTGGAAGAAAACAAAAAGACTCCAAGACTTGTTGCTAGGACAAGAAATAAAGCAATACCAAGACTAATAAAAGTCTTCTTCCCAAACTTTTTCTTCTTAACAAAGACCATTTGCTGTGCATAAGGTTGGTTAACCATTTGACTTGGTAAAGGCATGGTTCCTACAGTCACGGAATTTCCATTGTTGGAAAAATTAACTTGTTTTCCTTCCATAACAAATTCACCATTTAGAAGGGCCTGCTGACACTCCTGGATGGTGGGCTTACGATTATTAATCGCTTCAAAATATTCAATCCATTCTTTTCTATTCATCATCTCTCCTAACAGTTCTTAACAGAAAAATCTATCACTAGATTGGAAGTGATAGATTTTTCAATTATTTAAGCACTTCTTGAGTCTTAGCATAGTTAGCTTCAACAGCTTCTTTTTCAGCTTTCCACCAATCTTGGTGATCTGTATACCACTTAATCGTTTCTTCCAAACCTGATTCGAAGTTTGTGAATTGTGGTTCCCAACCAAGTTCTTCACGCAATTTTGTTGAATCAATCGCGTAACGCAAATCATGACCAGCACGGTCTGTAACACGGTCGTATGCGTCTTTTGGTTGACCCATTTTTTCAAGGATAAGCTCAAGCACTTCCTTGTTATTCTTTTCACCATCAGCACCAATCAAGTAAGTTTCACCGATACGACCTTTAGTGAGGATAGCCCAAACACCAGTTGAATGGTCGTTAGTGTGAATCCAGTCACGGACGTTTTTACCTTCACCATAAAGTTTTGGTTTAATACCTGATAAGATATTGGTAATTTGACGTGGGATGAATTTTTCGATGTGTTGGTATGGTCCATAATTGTTTGAGCAGTTTGAAATAGTTGCCTTAACACCAAATGAACGCACCCATGCTTTAACGATAAGGTCTGAAGCAGCCTTAGTTGATGAATAAGGTGATGATGGGTTGTATTTGGTTTCTGCTGTGAATTTTTCACCAGGACCTTCACCATGTCCAGGGAGATCTTCACGCAATGGAAGGTCACCATACACTTCGTCTGTTGAAACGTGGTGGAAACGAATATCATATTTACGAGCAGCTTCCAAAAGTGTGTATGTACCAATAAAGTTTGTGTGGATAAATGGTGATGGGTCGTTCAATGAATTATCATTGTGACTTTCAGCCGCGTAGTGAACGATAGCATCAGCCTTAGCAGCCAATTTATCGACCAATTCAGCGTCAGCAATATCACCAACAACCAATTCAACACGGTCACCAAGGATTTCTTCAATGTTAGCACGGTTACCAGCGTAAGTGAGTTTGTCAAGGACAGTCACATGCACGTCTGGATGATTGTTGTAGACATAGTGTACGAAGTTTGAACCGATGAAACCTGCGCCACCAGTTACGATGATATTTTTATATTCAGTCATTTTTTCTCCAAATTTCTTAGTTCCTTGACCGTTCCTTTAGCTAGTGAGGGACGCCAGCAACCCTTCGGTTTCATGGCTAAATCCGGAGCCTAAGTCTCTAGATTTCCCTACAAGATTCCCTTAGGGAATCTTGTTTTCACTAGGGCAGGAACAATCTTATAACGCTCCTTGCAGTCGCAAAAATACTGTGCAAGGTTTATTCTTACAAATCTTCTGCTCTTAGTGGTTTAACGTCTTTGAGCAATGGGTGATTTTTATCTGCTTCTGAGACTTCTGCTTCTTCCAAGTTTTCCCACTTGATATCAAGGCTTGGGTCAGCATAATTGACAAAGGCGTATTTAGGTTTAAGTTCAAGTGCCCAGTAATCGTTTACAAGGTAGCTGTATGATACTTTGTCAGACAAAACTTGGAAACCATTAGCAACACCACGAGGAACAAAGATTCCTTTTGAGGCATCAATAACAGTTTGATAAGTATTCCCAAACGTTTCGCCTTCACGGAGGTCAACCCAAGTTCCAAGAACCTTTCCTTCATCTGCTACTGAGATGTATTTATCCCAAGGCTCAGCGTGCAAGCCACGCAAAACATTTTTACGTGAGAAAGAAACGTTATTTTGCAATTTTCCTTCTGCAAAGAATGACTCTGGAAAACCGAGTGGCAACATCTTTTCCTTTTGGAAGTTTTCCTTGAACCATCCACGGTTATCTCCATGAACAGGAATATCAAATTCAAGCAGACCTGGGATGGCATCAATCTTGCGGGCAGCTAGTTCTTTACCAAAAAATTGTTCAGTCATTATGCTTCTCCAATCAAACGGAGCAAATATTGTCCGTATTCGTTTTTCTTAAGTGGTTGTGCCAATTCAAGAACCTGTTCTTTAGTAATATAACCCATGCGATAGGCAATCTCTTCAAGGTTAGCTACTTGGACATTTTGCAAACGTTGAACTGTTTCGATGTACTGAGCAGCTTGCAAGAGACTTTCATGAGTGCCTGTATCCAACCAAGCAAAGCCACGTCCCATAAGCTCAACAGAGAGATCTCCACGTTCTAGGTAAGCCTTGTTAACATCCGTGATTTCAAGTTCGCCACGAGGGCTTGGCTTGATGTTTTTGGCAATTTCCACAACATCATTGTCATAGAAATAAAGACCAGTTACAGCAAAGTTTGATTTTGGATGCTCAGGTTTTTCCTCGATAGAGATGGCATTCATATTGTCGTCAAACTCAACAACACCAAAACGTTCTGGGTCCTTAACTTGATAACCAAAGACTGTAGCACCTTTTTCCTTAGCTTCAGCACGTTGAAGCATGGCAGAAAGACCATTGCCATGGAAAATGTTATCCCCGAGGACAAGGGCAACACTATCGTCACCAATGAAGTCTTCACCAATGATAAAGGCTTGAGCCAATCCATCTGGACTTGGTTGTACTGCATAAGAAAGTGAAATACCGAACTCAGAACCATCACCAAGGAGCTCTTCAAAACGTGGAAGGTCCTGTGGCGTTGAGATGATGAGGATTTCCTTAATACCAGCCAACATAAGCGTTGAAAGTGGATAGTAAATCATTGGTTTATCGTAAATCGGCATCAGTTGTTTTGATGCAGCACGTGTCAATGGATACAAACGTGTCCCTGAACCGCCTGCAAGAATAATACCTTTCATAAGAAGGCTCCTTTTTTCTCTAATATATTACCTATATTTTAGCATTTTTCAGCCCTCTTGTCACGGTAAACCCTATGTTCTTAAGCTTTCATTAAGAAAATCACAAGTGTCCATTTTCTTAATCCAATCAAAAAAGGATTTCGATTGAAACCCTTTTCGATTGAAGACAACTTCTTGATATATTCCCCTTGGGAAGTGTAATTATCATACTCTTAGTGTCTTTGTGCACTTATCCAGTCAAAGATACTGTTATAGGTTTGCCCATTGACACTAGCTCGAGAGCCACCGCCATAGGTTGGGTCAGTGGCTACCATACCACTATAACCATCCCAATTTTTCGTATTTTCAGGATGCTGAACGCCAATCACCTGGTCATGGAAGAAATAAATCCAAGCCCAATGCCCATCATACTCTGTACCAGGAAGATCAGTCCCGGTAGCTGTTTCAAAGTATGAAAACCATTTGTTAGAAGCTCCAGAGGTAATCAAACTCTTGTATAGAGGCAAGACACTATTTTCTGGTTGAACTGTTGCGTCTGCTTTCGTGTGAATCAACCACATAGGCTGGTCCTTCAGTTTATCAATCCCAGATTGGTCAACAGTTAAGGGAGCAGCAATTGGAATGAGAGCTGCAAAATAATCTGGATAGGTTGCTCCCATGGTCAAGACCATACCACCACCATTGGAAACCCCTGCAAGATAAATTCGTCCCTTATCTACCTCTGGGTGATTGGCTAGGTAGGTATCAATGGTCTCTTTGAGTTGTGATGCATTATCCGACCCCCAAGGTGTCTGCGTTTGAACAGCAAGCACATTGACCCCACGCGCCTGATCACCAGTTGTTAAGAAATGGCCTTGAATATCAGGCTGGGTAAGCGCATAGACGTCATTTGAAAGAAGGGGAATATTTATATCTGTCCCTCTTTCACCAATGCCGTGTAGCCAGACTATCAAAGGTTTGGTGCTATTTCCCGTACCGGTCTGGGCACTATAAGCCGCATACTGCATGTTACCTACCTGCCCTCGCTCATCGAAAACCTCCGTTGTTGGCATCAAACGATTATTGATGGCATCTTGCTCAGAAGACACCATTTGCGACTGACTACTACCTTCTGCCACTACTGACAAATCTTTCATCGATACCATATAACTTTCCAGCCATTGGTTAGTCCAAGTAGAAAGGTTAAAATACATAGGTTCAGCATTTCCACCCATGTTGTAGCGATTATAAGAAGGTAGGCTCAATTCAAGTGTCACGTACTTGCTGTTATCATAATAGACCACATGCCCCTGATCGTCGGACACATAAGAATTCGTCACCTGACGGCTAACTCCTGCTGTTGTAACCTGGGTTGAGCTGTGGACAACCTCTGGTGTGACCTTCTGATTAAATTCAAAAATGACTTTGGTTACAGCAGGACCAAACTCATAACTCTCTAGGACAATTCTTGTCTTTGTCACAGCCAAGTCTTCTGCTGCCCCTGCTTTGACAGACAAGCCTAAACTTATGGCTAACAAGGAAACAAAGACTGTCACATATACTTTAACTTTTTGGAACATAGTCCCTCCCCATTTTTTATTAGTATTCACCTACAATCGATGAACAGTTACTATTTTATCATTTTCTAATCAAATAAGAAATGGATGTAAATAACTCTAATAAAAAAAGAATCAGCCAACATCCCTCAATAGCAAGAAATAGCCAACTGATTCTTGAGTCTAAATATCTAGAATAACTTTAATACTATTAGTCTTTTTTCTTAATGTACTGAGCCACTGGATAGTCCGCACTATCCAAGCTACCAGGTCGATTCATGGCCAAATCAACCAGATTTTTTCCAATCAGTGGCCCTGTCGTGAGCCCTGAAGATCCTAAACCAGAAGCAACAAGGACACTCTCAAGCTCTGGAACTTCTCCAAAGAAAGGAGAGAAATCACTCGTGTAGGCTCTCGTTCCCACACGTTCTGAGAAGGACTTAGCCGTGCTTAAGTCAGGGAAATAGGTCTTAGCCTCTTCCTCCAGACTTGCAAGTACAGTCTCATCAACTGTCAAATCAAAGCCTTGGTCATTTTCGTGGCTGGCTCCTACCGAAATCTTTCCACCAGCAAATGGGATAACATCTAGTTCACCCTCTGGCATCAAAACAGGCAACTTACCAGTATCTAACCCCTCAAAGAAATAGTCACGTAATTGACCTTTTTGGGGGCGAACATCTACTTCAAAACCAAGGGGTTCAAGCGTTTGACCTAGCCAGGCACCACAAGCGAGAATGACCTTATCAAAAGTTTGAGCATTAATCTCGTAAGTGCCATTGTCAAGAGGAGAGAGTGTAACTCGTCCCCCCACCTTTTCAAAACCAGAGGCATCAATCAAGGTAGCTGTCAACTCTGCCCCTTCCACTCTGGCTCCTCCAGAAGCATAGAGATAATGGTCAAATCCAGTGAATTCAGGGAGATTCTCAGCATTTTTTATAGAGAGTTCACCAATAATGGGTGATTCTTCTAGTCTCGTTTCTGCATGCTGATACAAACCGTCCAATTTACTATCGTCTTTCTTGAGAAGGGCTACACCAGACTGATCATAGAAGCTCGTGTCATAACCATCCTTTTTAAGATCTGAAACTAAATCTTGGTAAAAATCGGCTCCCAAACGGGCCATGCGATACCAGGCCTTATTACGACGCTTGGAAAACCAGGGGCTGATAATACCAGCTGCTGCCTTGGTTGCTTGTCCAAGACCATGATCAAATACTGTAACTTCTACGCCTTTTTCTTTTGATAAGTAATAGGCAGCCGTTGAACCGACAATACCTGCTCCAACAATTGCAATTTTCATTTTTTACTCCATCTATTTGAAAAGAGCTGAGTCCTATATCAATAGGCACAGCTCTTTATTATTCTTTTACCCCAAGGCCACGTCCATGACCATCATGACGACAAAGCCAACCATAAGGCCCAAGGTTGCTACGTCAGTATTACCATTGGTTTGTGATTCAGGAATCAATTCCTCCGTTACCACAAAAATCATGGCACCAGCCGCAAAGGCCAAAGCATAAGGAATAATCGCCATCATCAACATGACAAGAGCAGCTCCCATAACAGCCCCTATAGGCTCCACGATAGCTGACATAGATCCCCAATAAAAGGCCTTGATACGAGATTTTCCATCTGCTCGAATAGGAACTGAGAGGGCTGCACCTTCAGGGACATTCTGCAAACCAATACCTATAGCTAGACCAATGGCTCCCATAAGACCCGCGAATGTCATATTGCCACCAGCCAAGGCGCCGAAAGTCACACCGACTGCTAATCCCTCTGGAAAATTATGAATGGTGATAGCCAAAAAAAGCAGGGCTGTCTTGGACAACTTTTTCTTACGAGGTTGAATACCTTCTGCTTTAGAGATGTCATTCCCCAAATGCAAATGGGGAACGACGGCATCAATCAAACGAAGGGCAACACCTCCAAGCAAGAAACCAGCTGCCGCAGGGAACCATGACCACTTCCCATAGCCATTTTGAGTCGCATAAGTTAAAGAGGGATCCAAAAGTGACCAAAAAGAGGCCGCAATCATGACACCAGCCGCAAAGCCCATCATGATATCTAATAATTTACGACTAATATTCTTGAAGAAGAAAACAATGGCCGAGCCGACAATGGTACAGCCCCAAGTAAAAAGACCTGCAAGTAAGGCCAAAAAGACCACATTTTGATGCAAAAGCCAAGTCACAGACACATCCTCCTACAAATGGTCAAAAGGATTGGTTGAGGACTGACTTTCAAGTATGGTCACATTCCACTCATGCTCACGTTTCCAGACCTCAAGTTTCTCAGCAATCTTTGAGATAAAGAGGGCTTCAATATGGTGCCCAGGGTCAATAGCCAAGAGACCATTAGTAATCATTTCTTGCCCTGTATGGTAGTAAACATCACCAGTGATGAAGACTTGTGCGCCCTTTTTCAAAGCATCTTGGTAAAATCCTTGACCGCTACCCCCACAAATAGCCACACGGCTAACAAGAGGATTATCATGGTCATAACGAACCAAGCGAACACTGTCCAAGCCAAAAACTGCTTTTACTTTGAGAGCAAGTTCTTCAATGGTCTGTGGCGCGATATCACCCACTCGACCGATTCCATGATTTTCAGAAGTCTGCGTTAAATAAGTGGTGTCTTTAATGTCAAGTAAGTCACAGAACCAATCATTAAGGCCATCATTAACAACATCAATATTAGTATGACTCACATAGACTGCAATATCATGCTTAACCAGGTCAAGCAAAATATCTCGGTCAGGCGAAGACACCAAATCCTTAACTGGACGGAAAATTGGAGCGTGCTTAGCAATGATAAGGTCCACACCCTTTTCAATAGCTTCAGCTACTGTATTTTCACGAACATCCAAGGTAACCATGACCTTCTGAATCTCCTTGTCCAGACTGCCAATCTGCAAACCAACCACATCACCTTCCATGGAAAGCTCCTGTGGACAAAATTCTTCATAAGTCTTGATAAGTTCACTAGCTAACATAGTTCAAAACCTCCTTAATGGTTTGAATTTTATCTTCAATAGCTGCACGGTCAGTCTGATTGGCAAGAGGAATGGAGCCTAAAGCAATCTCTAGTTTATTGATTTCTCTCTGCCATTTGAGCTGGAAAACCTGAGATTGGTCTTTCATGAGATGAGGACCAAAACGCACTTCCTTGTCTGAAAGGCTCATATGTCCAGCTTCTGCCACCATGATTTCGTAATATTTGCCATTTTCAGTCATGATGGATTCGGCAATAATCTCAAAACCATTTTCCATCAACCAAATACGGAGATCATCTTCACGATTATTTGGTTGTAAAATCAGACGGTCTACGCCTGTTAGTTTGTCCTTTCCAGCATCTAGGATATCCGCAATAAGACGTCCTCCCATGCCACAAATCGTGATAGTTGTTACCTCATCAGCAGGTTCGAAGGCAGCCAAGCCATTAGCCAAGCGCACATCTATTTTATCTTGGAAACCAGAAGCTGAGACATTAGCAAGAGCAGATTCATAAGGGCCTTTTACCACTTCACCAGCAATAGCTGAAGTAATCAAACCTTTTTCAAGTAAATAAATCGGAAGATAGGCATGATCACTGCCTACATCCAAGAGTTTTGCGCCTTTCGGAACGTAGGTTGCTACATCCTTAAGGCGTTGAGATAATTGTACGTACATATTTCATCTTTCTATTTTTTTAAGTCTATTCAATTATATCAAAAAAGGAAGTTGGTAAGAAATGGTTTTAACACATTTCCTAACAACTTCCTTTATGTTTATACTTTCTCGCCTGTAAAGACGAAGAATTTAGAAATAATATAGTTCAATACAATGATAAGGACCTGAGAGAAGAGGCTCTCGATACCGTTTACCCAAGCATGACTATGACCAACAAATTGACCAATAATTTCTGGATAGGTATCGACCAAGAAATAGGCCAGAGCCAAATCCAAGACCAAGGTCAATAGGCGAGCACCCACAAACTTAACAAAGCGCGTAACCATACCTGTCTTTTCCTGATTAAAGACAAACATGTCATTTGTAAAAAAGGCAAAGATAATGGCAATCGCATTCGCTAAGACTGCTGAAAGTGTTCCTTGTTGGGTAAACTGGAAAATCAAAGTACGACTGACCATATAGACCAAAGTTGCCAAGACACCAAAGAAAAGGTACTTGAAAACTTCGGTGGCCATGAAGGCTCTGAGCTTAGCTATCATACTTAGTCCAATCCAATTTCTGCACGAACAACATCAGCAATCGTATCAACGTAGTAATTCACTTCATCATCTGTTGGGGCTTCTGCCATAACACGAAGAAGAGGTTCGGTACCACTTGGACGAACCAAGATACGTCCATTTCCAGCCATCTCAGCTTCCATTTTTTCAATGATAGCGGCAATTGCAGGAACTTCCATAGCCTTATCTTTCATGCTATTTTCCACACGGATATTAACCAATTTTTGTGGATAGATGGTCACTTCTGAAGCCAATACAGACAAGCTCTTACCTGTTTCAACCATGACTTTAGTCAATTGGATTGCTGTCAATTGACCATCACCAGTTGTGTTGTAATCCATGATAATAACGTGTCCAGACTGTTCACCACCAAGGTTGTAGCCGTTTTTACGCATTTCTTCGACAACATAACGGTCACCAACAGCAGTCACTGCCTTGTTAATGCCTTCACGGTCAAGTGCCTTGTGGAAACCAAGGTTTGACATAACTGTTGTTACAATAGTATTTTTAGCCAACTCGCCTTTTTGAGACAAATGTTTACCAATGATATACATCACCTTATCACCATCAACAATATCGCCATTTTCATCAACAGCGATGAGACGGTCACTGTCACCATCAAAGGCAAGACCAATAGCTGAGCCAGTTTCTTTAACCAAGGCTTGCAACTGCTCTGGGTGTGTCGAACCAACACCAGCATTGATGTTAAGGCCATCAGGTTGGTCACCAATAACAGAGATTTCTGCGTTCAAATCAAGGAAAATGTTACGTGCAGATACCGCAGCTGCTCCATTAGCCGCATCCAAGGCAACTTTCATGCCACCGAGGTCAACACCTGTAGCCACCAAGAATTTTTCGTATTTACGAAGACCCTCTGGATAATCCACAAGTGTTCCAAGTCCTTCAGCCGAAGGGCGTGGAAGCGTATCTTCTGTAGCATCGAGAAGGGCTTCAATTTCCGCTTCACGCGCATCATCCAATTTTAAACCATCGCCACCAAAGAACTTGATACCATTATCAAGAGCTGGATTATGGCTAGCTGAAATCATAACACCAGCGCTTGCATTTTCTGTACGGACCAAGTATGAGACGCCAGGTGTCGCAAGTACTCCAAGTTTGTAGACTTCAATACCCACTGAGAGCAAACCTGCTACTAAGGCAGATTCCAACATCTCACCAGAGATACGTGTATCACGTGCCACAAAAACTTTAGGACGGCCAGTCTCATGTTGGCTAAGCACATAACCACCAAAACGACCTAATTTAAAGGCCAATTCAGGCGTAAGTTCAACGTTTGCTTCTCCACGAACACCGTCTGTTCCAAAATATTTACCCATAATTTTATTATTAGTGCTTGAGCACTAAATCCTCCTTAAACTGTGATGCTGTTTAGCAAGAGTCAATCTAGTGAAATCTATCTAGACAATCTAACTTTATAAGATTTCGCCAATATTTTCAACCCTTGATTTTAAACATTTTTAATTGGTTACATTTTTATGAGATTAGTCCCTCTCAATCCCATCCATTATACATGAATTTAGGAAAAATGTAACTCCCCTATTTTTGCGTAACTTTTAAGTTAACCTTAACAGTGCCAGGCTGAACCGTAACACCTTCTGCCTTAAGGTCTATTGTTTTTGAAGTGTCCTTAGTCACTTGGCTAATGTCCACAGGGACTGTAATGCTATCAATCTTATCCATAGCTTCTTGGCTACCAACAATAGTCACATGTCCACGATTAAAGCTGTAGCTGATACTAGACACATTGCTAGCCTTATCTCCAGTCAGTTCGACCTTTACAGGAACAGATTTGCTTAATTTTCGCAAACTAATCTTGGCATGCACCTTAGCTGGTGAGATTGAACTTGCTAGGACTGTTCCATTGGTCGAAACTGCTTGAAGGACCAAGTTCCCATCATAATCTTCAGACAGGTTGGAATCGCCTTCCAATACTGCTTGAACATGATCAATCTGGTTAATGATATCTTCACTCGAAGTCACCTCTACCTTGGTTGCATCCAGGCTAACTTTTTTAACTTCATAGCCATTTGCTAACTTATCTGATGTGATGTTAGCTACGACGTCAAAGGTCTTGCTGGCTTTTTTACCAATAGTCGCCGTCAAGGTTGATGGCGATACTTGCGCAGACATTCCAGCTGGAAGATCCTTAACCTGAATAGGTACTCGACTGGTTCCTTGACCCAGATTCGACAAATCAGCAACTAATTTAAAGTGACGCGTATCACTACTTGTCTCAGTCGTTAAAGCCAGCTGTGTTGTCGCGGTCAAATAGACTTCGGCATCATAGGAATAACCACTGATAAAGTACTTATCACTATCATATTTAATATCCACAGGAACCGACTCAACGGTTTGTGTAAAGGTATTAGATGCACTTGAGCTATTGTTTTTATTTTGCGTATTTCCCGACCATGCCGTGAAAAAGAGTACCACAGCAAAGAAGAGAGCAACTAGCATCTGCCATAAACGATCGTTTTTAAAGAAATTTACGAAACGCTTCATTTTTTGCTACCTCCAATCCAACGTTGGAAGAATGACTGACGTGGTTCTTGTTCTTTCAACAAAATAAGACTCAACTCTTGTTCAAATTCTTGAACCGAGAGATCATGGATAAAATTCCCCTTGTAAGCAATTGAAATCGCACCAGTTTCCTCAGACACAACAAAGGTCAGTGCATCTGTCTGTTCTGAAAGACCAATAGCAGCCCTATGTCTAGTTCCAAACTCTTTGGAAATCTTATTAGATTCCGTCAATGGCAGATAAGAACAAGCCGTCGCAACCTTGCTATCTCTGATGATAACAGCCCCATCATGAAGCGGTGTATTTGGGATGAAAATATTAATTAACAGTTCCCCAGTCACCACTGCATCAAGTGGAATACCCGTCGCAATCTGCTCTTGTAAGGTCTGAGTCTGTTCAATAGAAACCAGCGCCCCAATCTTACGAGGACTCATGTACTTAACAGCTTTAACGAAAGCTTGAACCAACTTCTCATCTGAGCTAACCTCTTTATTTTGCAAAAAATGCTGAGGCGTACGTCCAAAGGTTTCAAGTGCAGAACGAAGCTCTGGCGCAAAGATTACAACCGCCGCAATGGCTCCATAGTTGATAACCTGATTCATCAAATAAGAAATCGTCGTGAAGCCTATAAAATCAGAAATCAGTTTGACTAAAATAAATAAGACAACCCCTTGAACAAGGGTCATAATTTTTGTCCCTCGTAGGGCCCTAATAAAGCGATAAATTAAAAAAGCAACAATCAATATGTCCAAACTATTGACGATAACTTTCAGCGGACTATCAAAGAGTGACCGCCAAAAATCAATATCAATGGACGAAAGTATTCCCATACATATCACACTTTCTTTTAATTTTTAAACAGTTTCTATTATACCACGAATTCTAACTATTTTGAGACTACAATCACTACTTTTTGTGATAAAATAAATTCATGACTATGAAAACTACCATGGGAATTCTGGCGGGTAAAGCTAGCCATTTCGTCCTTTCAAAATTGGGACGTGGTTCAACCCTGCCTGGAAAAATTGCCCTTAAATTTGACAAAGATATTTTAGACACTTTAGCCAAGGACTACGAAATTGTCGTTGTTACTGGAACCAACGGTAAGACTCTGACAACGGCTTTGACAGTAGGTATTCTTAAAGAAGCTTTTGGTGAGATTGTGACCAATCCTAGCGGAGCCAACATGATCACAGGGATCACTTCTACTTTCCTAACAGCTAAAAAAGCCAAGTCTGGTAAGAAAATTGCTGTCTTGGAAATTGACGAGGCCAGCCTTCCAAAAATCACTGAGTACATCACTCCAAGTCTTTTTGTTTTCACAAATATTTTCCGTGACCAAATGGACCGCTATGGTGAAATCTATACCACTTATCAGATGATTTTAGATGGTGCTGCTAAGGCGCCTGAGGCTACTATTTTGGCTAATGGAGACAGTCCTCTTTTCAATTCTAAAGAGGTAGTCAATCCCGTGCGCTTCTACGGTTTTGACACTGAAAAACATGATCCTGAGCTGGCTCATTATAATACTGAAGGTATTGTCTGCCCTAAATGTGAGAGTATTCTTCAGTATCGCCTTAATACTTACGCTAACTTGGGTGACTATGTGTGCCTTAACTGCGACTTCCACCGTCCAGAATTAGATTATAAGCTGACAGAGTTGACTAAAATCACCAACACTACTTCTGAATTTGTCATTGATGGACAAGATTACAAGATTAATGTCGGTGGTCTTTATAACATCTACAATGCCCTTGCTGCAGTCTCTGTCGCTGAATTCTTCGGAGTGGCTCCAGAGCAAATCAAAGCTGGTTTTGATAAGAGTCGTGCTGTCTTTGGTCGCCAAGAAACCTTTAAGATTGGTGACAAATCATGTACTCTCGTACTAATTAAGAATCCAGTAGGAGCCAGCCAAGCTCTCGATATGATTAAACTTGCAGATTATCCGTTTAGCTTGTCAGTCCTTCTTAACGCCAATTATGCTGATGGTATTGATACTAGCTGGATTTGGGATGCCAACTTTGAAAGCATTATCGAGATGGATATCCCTGAGATTAACGCTGGTGGTGTTCGCCATTCTGAAATTGCCCGCCGTCTTCGTGTAACCGGCTATCCAGAAGAAAAGATTACGCAAGCAGAAAAACTTGAAGATATTATGGCCTTGATTGAAAAACAAGATTGCGATCATGCCTATATCTTAGCGACCTACACTGCCATGCTTGAATTCCGTGATATTCTTGCTCAACGTCATGCTGTCGGAAAGGAGATGAACTAATGACTTATACTTCACTCAAATCTCCAGAAAATCGTGACTACACCTATGACCTAAATGTTGCCCACCTTTATGGTAATCTACTCAATACCTACGGTGACAACGGAAATGTTCTTATGATCAAATACGTGGGTGAAAAACTTGGTGCTAAGATGACCTTCGACATCGTTTCAGTTGGTGATGACTTCGACAAGGACCACTACGACATGGTCTTCTTTGGAGGTGGTCAAGACTACGAACAATCCATCGTTGCTAAAGACCTCCCAACTAAGCGTGAGGCTATTGGTCAATTCATCCAAGATAACAAAGTAATTCTTGCCATCTGTGGTGGTTTCCAACTTCTTGGTCAATATTACATCCAAGCTAATGGTGTCCGCATTGATGGTATCGGTGTTATGGGCCACTACACCCTTAATCAAGAAAATAATCGTTATATTGGTGACATCAAGATCCATAACGAAGAGTTCGATGAAACTTACTATGGCTTTGAGAATCACCAAGGGCGTACCTTCCTCTCTGATGATGAAAAACCACTTGGAAAAGTGGTCTACGGTAATGGTAATAACAAGGAAGACGGTTCTGAGGGTGTCCACTATAAAAATGTTTATGGTAGCTACTTCCATGGACCAATTCTTTCTCGTAACGCCAACCTGGCCTACCGTTTGGTCACTACTGCCCTTCGTAACAAATATGGCCAAGACATTAAATTGCCAAGTTACAATGACATTCTTTCAAGCGAAGTCGCTGAAGAATACGCAGATACTAAATCAAAAGCAGAATTTGAAAAATAATTCTATGACATAGCAAAATAGCGAAACCCTAAGGGTTTCGCTATTTTTTCATATCTATTTCCAAAGTCGTCTTTTCTTCAATCTGTCTTCAATTTTTCGATTATCAATCCTTAGAATGGCAATCATATCAAACAAGAGCCAAGTACGTTTAGGATAAACAATGTATTTGGGAGACCAAATTGGAGAGAACTTCTCCTTATAACGTTGGAGCCCACTAAAAGAGTAAAAACGCTGCGCAAAGACATAGACCAAATTGGCAACCTTCTCTTCCAAAAAACTATCTTCTTCAGTACCCACATTCGCGAGTGGAGCCATTCCCATATCAAAATACTGCTTTCCTTCTGCTTGGAAGTACTGGAAGAGTTTCACAAAGAGGTAATCCATGATACCTTCGGGTGCCTTTTCAAAGTCATAACGCATAAGGTCAATCGTCGCCACCCGTTTGTTTTTGGTTGGCATGATGTTGGCAAAGGCTACAATTTCTCCCTCCTCACTCTCAACAATAGCAATCGGTGCTTGCTGCAGATAGGCTTCATCAAAGAAACCAAGGGAGAAGCCCTTCTCCTTACGACCGTTAAGCCAAATATCTGAGACAGCCTTCATTTCTTGCATCTGAGTCTCTGAAAATGGAGGGTCAAGTAACTTAAACTGGAAACCTGCTTTTTCAACACGATTGGTTGGCTTACGGAACTTCTTACCATGTTTACCATCAACAGAAAATGACGTCAAATCAACCATGGCATTTTCCCCAAATTTCATAAAATCAAAGCCATAATCATGAAGCATCAGGGTAATACTCTCATCTGCCTCATAAAACAAGGCTTGTAAATTCCAATCCGATAAGGTCTTCAAGAAAGATTCCCAAGCTACTCGGTAATAGTTTTCATTACCTATCGGATTTCCCATAACCACACACTTGTTACTGGTTTGTGCAAATTGGAAAACTACCTGGTCTTGTCCATCGACACGATACCAAAAGAGGCGTTTATCATGTAAATAAGCCAGGGCACTTTCTGATGCACCTCCATATTTCTCAAGGAGAGCTGTGAAGCGCTCATCATCCATGCTTTGACCAAAAGGCCTGCGGGGTGCCAAAATTCTCAAGACTCCCCAAACAATAGTTGCAATGATAACTGATGCCAGTAAAATATCAAACCAAATATGAACAAAATGTCCAAGAACATCCCGATTCTTAGGTGGCAATAAATGAGACCAAAAACCGCTGCCACCCAAAACGAGGAGAACCAGAATCGTAAAGGCTAGGAAAAGGAAATCCTTGGTTTTGTCTTCCCAACTATAAACAAAGTAACGATGATACAACCTCTTTCTGATGATCAACATAAGCACCAAAGAGAGTAAAATTAGGAAAGACATGGCCCATGAAATACCATTGAGATTGACATAAATTAAGGCCAAGACAAAGGTTATCAAGGAGGCAACAAAAGCACCCTTAACCCGACGTCTAATGAGACGAGCCATGAAAATGAATAGGGTACCAAATAGGATACTTGGGAATTGCCAAATCAACTGCTCCTGAATAGGATCAAAACGGCTAATAAAGTAGACATTAGCCAAGCGTTCAGGGATTAGGGCAGACAAAATCAAGAAAATCCCTAAAAAACGTAGCAAATAGACGAGAAAACGGTGGAGACTTCCACCAAATACTCGTGAAGAAAGTTTGAAGTATTTCTCGTTGATACGTCCTCCCATGTGTTTGAAAAAGAAGACAACACCAAGCATGAAGGGAATAACGTAGTAGGTTAAACGAAAGAGCAAGAGCAGACTAACCGCAAGAGCATTGCTAACCCCCATAGAGGTCAGACCGGTAATCACAATCAAATCGAAACTACCAATACCACCCGGAATCATAGAGAAGATACCAATAATAACCGCTAGGAAATAAAGTGGAACCAGATTATAAAGTGGAACATGTAAGCCCATTAAATAAGCCACACTGACAAAGCTCCCTAGGGCCGTTCCCCATTCAGCTGTCGAAGCTAAAAGAAGACTTAGCCTCGTTTTCAACGGTACTTGACCAAAATAAGTTAACTTTTCACGACTAGAAACAAAGAAAATAAAAGGCAGATAAAGGAAAATACCCAATAAGAGTAACCAATATTTTCTTAAGTCTGGACTTAGAGGGAAGAACCAAAAGACAGCGAATACCAAACCACTTAAAAGGGATAGACCCGACATAAAATAAGGCAATAAACGAGAAAGTGCCTTAACACCTGTCTTTTCCTGCCCATCCTCAGAATAAAAGGAATATCGCAGACCCACATCGACCAAACCAGCAAAACCAGCCAAGTTATTAATGGTATTGACAGCCCAACTTGTTTCTAAGATATAGGATTTGGAATAATCCGTTTCTAGCTCCTTATTCAGTATGATGTCATAAAAGAGCATGGGGGAGACAGCGACTAGTCCGATGACAGCCATCAAAACAAGATGCCAAATAGACAAACCGGACAGAGCTGACTCCAGTGACTCTAAAGTGATGGTCCGTTTTAGACGAACCAATTCTATGACGACAAGAACCGTAATCGAGATAAAGAAGATGGATTTAACGGCCGCTTTTAAAGGTTGAAGTCTCTCTAAAAGACGCTTCATGCCACCACCTCTTTTCGACTAATTCTCACAAGTTCACGAATCATTTGATTAAAGACCTTATATTTACGTTGAGCTAGACGATGTCCTTCTCGACGTTGGACATAGAGCTTATGAATAGGAAAGAGTTCTGAAATCTCTCTAGAATGCCTAATACTGATAACATCCCTTTGCCCCATAACTACCCAAACAGGATAGGCAGCCTGATGTAGACGTTCCCTATCTAGTGGCAAGTCATGAAGCATCAGACCCGTTACCTGAGCCATGATATCCATTTTAGATGAAAATGGTGACAAGGCTTTTAAGCAAAGATATTGTATATAGACCGCGAATCTTGAGCGTCTCGTCAACCCATTAAAGGTCATATTTCCCGCATTAAGCAAGAGCCCTGCAATCCGGTCAGGATAACGACTAGCATAAACCATAGCCAAATTAGCACCGTCACTATGACCGACAAATAAGGCCTTCTTAATATTCAAATATTGCAAAATTTCCTCCAAATCGGCAGCCATCTGTTCAAAGGTCATCTTGACACTCTGACGACTGGACCTGCCGTGATTACGACTATCAATGAAAATTAAACGATAGTCTCGATACAGAATTCCTTGCTTACCAAAGTAATTCCCTGACAAATTATTGCCATGCAAAAAAACAATTGGAAAGCCTTTACCGAGATCACGATAATAGATGATTTGACCATCTTTCACTTTGAATTCCATAATATTACCTACCTTTTCACTAACGCATTCTTATACGATAATTAGTCTTATAAGGCATTAGGGCTGATGAATTGGACTTATCACATTCCAAAATCATCTAACCCCCTTCACTCCATTATAACACTTCCACTAGGCAAGAGTCAGAATATTTGTGCATTTTCTGCAAAAAGAAAAAGCCTTTTCAGGCTTCTTTAAATATAATCTTTTTGAGACTTCCTTTAAGTGAGTACGGACGTCAGCGACCTTCTTCGAAGTTCCATGACTAATTTTTGAGCCTAAAGTCTCAAAAATTCCGAGTGGCTGGTACTAAAAAGATTCAGCCACTTTTCTCACAACAGGAAGTCTCATCTAGCTTTATTTAATTACTTCTTGAAGAATTTATTTGTATTTATTGCCACGATTGATAAATCACTTAAGGCTAAATTATACTTTTTTTCTAGTATGAGAATTGTTTATCACTCAATACCTAAATATTTTTTTGCAATACCATAAGAGTCTTCCAAATAGCTAGCTTTATTACTAATTCCGTCATTTACACCTGTAAAAATTGCACCAGATTTAGGTAAACCATTGTACTTATTGTATGCATGCATTGAGTAGCTACCACCTTCACCAAAATCAAATGTAAAATCAATCGCTGTATTCATATCTCCTGTATAAGAAGCAGTAGTGACTACTGCACTCTCTTCATTATCATATTTTGTTATCTCAAAAATTTGATGATTTTGGGTATCTAAAACATAAAACTTTTTATAATCATAAAAATCAATCTTATATGCAATATGATTTTTATTATAATCATCTATCTTCTGTTTTTCTCTAGCTGCATTTTCTGATGCTGCTATGCTTGATGATGCACTAGCTTCTTCAGAAGATTCAATTCTTTCAATTACCTTTTTATTCTGATGTAATGTTATGTATTTAACTCGATTCTTTTTACCATTTTTTAAATCAAGTCTAATTTTAGAATCATTCTTATCTTTCAGTTTAAATGACATACTGAATTTACCATCGTCTTTTGCATCTATACTCTGTTCATCTGAAGATGATATTTGTGTTCCCTTTTCTGTAATACCATTAACCTCAACATTGCCATTTTCATCAGCCGTAAACTCTCTATCGAGTTCCAATTTTAGAATTTTCTGATCTCTATTTGAATATGTATGATAAGTTATAGTAACTTTGTCATTCTTTGAAAAAGATGCTCCCTTTTTAAAATTCGTAGTCTTTCCTACTTGAACTTCTTCTACTTCTCCATCGAAATGTACAAATCCAAAAATAAGATCTTCATCTTTCTTGACTACAACATCTGTAAATCCTGCTTTTTTAAAATCAGTCACTAAATCATCATAATACTCTTCATCTAAGTTTTTAGAAGATATAGGAGTCTTTACTTCATTTTCAACTTTCGAATCTGCATTAACATGCGCCACTGCTATCGAAAAAATTATAAGTAATGATAGAAAAGTCATACTACGTAATTTCATTATATTAAACTCCAAATTAATTTGATATCATCAGTATATTTTAAAAGAAATAAAGTGTCAACGTATTCTTTAATTTTTATTTAATTTTAATATTTTGCTTATTTAAGGACTTTTTATTATTTGAGTAAAGTATGTATCAAATAATAAATTAGAGTTTGACAAAAAGAAAAAGCCTTTTCAGGCTTCTCCTCTTATTGTTCGAAAGTTTGTTGAGCGATGAGCTTATTATAGTTTTCTTCATCTTCTTGGTTATCACGGACAACCTTAGATACTGTAAATGAAGATGAAATCAAACCAACACATCCCATGAGGTAGTAACCCTTAACCATCAAAGGCTCTTTAAGGGTATAGAGGCCTACCAACATCAAGATTACGAAGAAGGCAAATGATCCCCATGCCATCATGTTGAAAGATGTTGTGTTACGATACACTTTTTTCTTTACTTTGTTCATAAAGTTAGTCTCCTTTTATATACTAAGACTATTATACCAACAATGTAAGCCTTTCACAGCTCAAAACATGAAAAGGTTCTCATCATCCCTTAACCTTCCAATTGTTCTGATAGGGCACTCCACTCTTCCATCAGAGCTTCTTGATTGACTGATAAGTCATCCAGCTCTTTCTGTAAGTCAGACAATTCTGCCACGTCATTTGTTTCAAGCATGGCAGCAGAGATTTCCTCCAATCGTTCTTCAATCGTCTCTAGCTCATTTTCAATTTGCTCAATGCGTCGGCTTAATTTACGTATCTCTTTTTGATTGGCTTTTTGAGCTTGATAATCACTAGCACCCGCTGAAGCTACTTGGACTTCCTCTGATACTTGATTTTCCTCTGCTTCAAGACGTGCTAACTCTTCAAGCTCCGCCTTCTTCTTAAGGTAGTAATCATAATCTCCAAGATAAATGGTTGCCCCATCCTCAGAAATTTCCATCACTTTGGTTGCCACACGGTTGATAAAGTAACGGTCATGGCTGACAAAGAGAAGCGTTCCATCAAAGTCAATGAGAGCATTTTCCAAGACTTCCTTACTATCAATGTCCAAGTGGTTGGTCGGCTCATCTAGGATGAGAAAGTTGTTGTTTTCCATTGACAATTTGGCTAGGAGTAAGCGAGCTTTCTCACCACCAGAAAGCATGGAAACAGACTTTTTGACATCATCACCTGAGAAGAGAAAGGCCCCCAGACGGTTACGAATCTCAACTTCAGGAGTCGTCGCAAAATCATTCCACAACTCATCAAGGACTGTGTTCGACGATGTCAAGGCAGATTGGGTTTGATCATAATACCCCACTTCAACATTAGCACCATAGGTTGACGTTCCCTTGATAAAAGGCAATTTACCCACTACCGACTTGATAAAGGTTGTTTTCCCGATACCATTTGGACCAACGATGGCAATGGCATCCATCTTCTTAACATCCAGGGAAATAGGCTCTGAGAGAACCTCGTCGTCATAACCAATAGCAGCATCCCTAACTGTCAAGACCACATTCCCAGAGACCTTATCCGCATGGAAAGTCATATTAGCTGACTTCTGGCTTTCTGTTGGCTTATCCAGACGTTCCATTTTCTCTAGCTGTTTACGACGAGCTTGAGCACGCTTAGTTGTAGAAGCACGGACAATATTACGATTAACAAAGTCCTCCAACTTAGCAATTTCCTTTTGTTGTTTTTCGAAGTTCTTTGCTTCAGTGGCCAACTTTTCAGCCTTAAGGTCCATGAATTTTGAATAGTTTCCGACATAACGATCTAAACTATGTTTGGTCAAATCCAGGGTTACTGTCGCCACCTTATCCAAAAAATAACGGTCGTGACTGACAATGATTAGAGCTCCCTGATAATTGACCAGGTAATTCTCCAACCAGGCAATGGTTTCGATATCCAAGTGGTTAGTCGGTTCATCCAGTACCAAGAGTTCAGGCTTCTCAAGCAGCATTTTCGCCAAAGCTAAGCGCGTGTTTTGCCCTCCAGAAAGATCTGAAATGGGCATTTCCCACATGCTTTCATCAAACTTAAAACCATTGAGAATGGCTCTGATATCAGATTCATAGGTAAAACCACCTCGCTGTCTGAAATCCTCAGAAAGGCGATCGTAGTCAGTCATTAACTTGTCCAAGTCTGACCCAGTTAACTCAGCCATCTTCATTTCCATGTCACGAAGGCGTTTTTCGTCTGCACGAAGACCTGCAAAAACATTTAACATTTCCGCATAGATGGTATTGCTAGACTCAAAGCGACTATCCTGAGCTAAGTAAGACAAATTCAAATCACGTTTTGTGTTGATTTCACCACTTGTCGGCGCTTCCTCTCCAACCAAAATTTTCAATAGGGTTGATTTCCCAGCACCGTTACGTCCAACAAGGGCAATACGATCGCGTTCATCTACCTGAATATTAATATTATCAAAGAGCACATCCCCTGAGAAAGAGCGCTCAATCTTGTTTCCTTGTAAAATAATCATAACGTTTCAATTATACCAAAAAAGCCAAGCTCCTGCTTAGGCTTTCTGACTTTCTTTCAAAATGCTTGCTACCTTAGTATTAATCAAATCGATAGCAACAGTATTTGTAACACCTTCAGGAATCACCACATCTGCGTAGCGTTTCGTAGGTTCGATAAACTGGTGGTACATAGGTTTAACCACACTGATATATTGCTCAATAATACTATCCAAGCTACGGCCACGCTCTTCCATGTCACGCTTGATACGACGGATAATACGAATGTCATCATCAGTATCTACAAAAAGCTTGATATCCATCAAATCACGCAAGCGTTTATCCTCAAGTACCAAAATCCCTTCAACAATGAAGACATCCTGTGGTTCCTGACGATAAGTCTTTTCACTACGAGTGTGTTGGGTGTAGTCATAAATCGGAATATCCACTGGACGCCCAGCAATCAGCTCATTGATGTGTTCAATCATAAGATCTGTATCGAAGGCAAAGGGATGGTCGTAGTTAGTTGATACACGCTCTTCAAAAGTCAAATGTGACTGATCCTTATAATAAGAATCATGCTCAATCATAGCAATTTTCTCATCTGGAAAATTTGATAGAATGGCACGAGAAACACTGGTCTTACCTCCACCAGAGCCACCCGTAACCCCAATAATAATCGGTTTTTTAGGCATGGTAAATTCCTATCTAATATAGTCTTTCTTATCTATTCTACACTAAATCATGATATAATAAAAGCAAATCCATATAGAAAATGAGACTTTTATGTTTAAAAACTTTCCTGAACAATGGCAAGACCTCCTTAAAGAAAAAGGAATCACTACAGAGACTGCCATTCAAAAAGAACTCTTTGCACCAATCACTGAAGGAGACAATATCCTAGGTATCAGTCCTACAGGAACAGGTAAGACTCTAGCCTACCTTCTCCCATTGCTCCTCTCACTCAAGCCCAAAAAATCTCAGCAATTGCTTATCCTAGCACCCAATTCAGAGCTTGCTGGACAGATTTTTGATGTGACCAAACAATGGGCTGAGCCACTAGGACTCACTGCCCAACTCTTCCTTTCTGGCTCTAGTCAAAAGAGACAAATTGAACGCCTGAAGAAAGGACCGGAAATTCTCATCGGAACACCTGGCCGTGTCTTTGAGCTGATTAAACTCAAAAAGATCAAGATGATGAATGTCAACACCATCGTCCTAGATGAATTTGATGAGCTTCTCAGTGATAGCCAATACCACTTTGTGACAAAAATCAGCCACCATGTTCCTCGTGACCATCAAATGATTTATATTTCGGCAACCAACAAAATTGATGATCAAAATCTTGTCGAAAATACCATCGTTTATGACCTATCTGATCAAGAACTTGACACTATCAAACATTATTATATCAGTGTTGATAAACGTAACCGTGTCGAACTTCTCCGTAAGTTCTCCAATATCCCTGACTTCCGTGGCCTTGTCTTTTTTAACAGTCTATCTGACCTTGGGGCTACTGAAGAACGCCTCCAATTTAACGGAGCTTCAGCGGTATCATTGGCTAGTGACATCAACGTCAAATTCCGTAAGGTTATCTTGGAAAAATTCAAGAATCATGAGATTTCACTCTTACTAGGTACTGACCTCTTGGCACGCGGCATCGATATTGAAAATCTAGAGGTAGTCATCAACTTCGATATACCTCGAGATCGCGAAGCCTATACTCACCGTGCAGGACGTACTGGTCGTATGGGAAATGAAGGTAGCGTCATTAGCTTGGTAACCCATCCAGAAGACCTCAAAAAACTTAAAAAATTCGCCAAAGTTTCAGAACTGGTTCTTAAAAATCAAGAACTTCACGAAAAATAAGGCATCACAAAAGCACTTCAGTTTACTCTGAAGTGCTTTTAACATATACAGATTAGGCTTTTTTACCAAAGTCCTCAATCATTTGTTCCATTTCCTCACGACTTGGAGTTGTCAACATATAGAGGAAGTCACCTTGCAACTCTGCAAAGGCTGCAGGCATGATTTTCTTAACTTTAAGTTGTTCACGATACTTATCAAAAAGTTCTTCTTCTGAATAAGCATAGTGAGAGCTTGCACGACGTGAAGTCGCCAAACAGTAAAGTGGCTCAAACTGAGAAGCTGGGAATGGTTCGCCAGCAACGATATCCGCATACCCCTTGTACAAATCGAAAGAGTGAGCATAGTTATACACGTCGATTGTGAAACCACCTGCTGGACGGTTGTTATATTCAATAGCAATATAATCGTCACCATCACGGAAGAACTCAATATGGAAGAAACGTTCCTTCATACCAAATTCTTTGACAATTGCCTCACCATACTTACGTAACTTAGGATCCATTTCTTTAAGAACGTAGTAAGAATTATCCATCTTGTAAATCATCAAGTCAAGTGGTGTGTGGGCATAATCAAAAGTTGTCGAGAAGACAATATTACCATCATGATCAATCAAACCATCGAAAGTACAGATTTCGCTTGATGTTACAAATTTTTCAAAGAAATAAACTGTTTCATGATCCCACTCAGCCTTAAAGTGATTGATATCATCTTCTGTTTCAAGTTTGAAGGTTGCAGCTGCACCAACCCCATTATCTGGCTTAGCAATCATTGGAAGACCGATTTCTTTCACAGCTTTATCCACATCTTCATCAGTTTTAATGATAGCACCAGGTACAACTGGAACTCCAGCTTTTTGGAAGAGTTTTTTCATTTCAGACTTGAATTTAGTCTTCTTAAGATCTTCTGGCTTAGCACCAAAAACATTGAACTGTTCACGAAGAGCAGCATCCAATTCCAACCAGTATTCGTTATGAGATTCGATTCGGTCAATTGGTCCGTGTTTATAGAAAAGAAAGGCTACCGCACGTTTAACTTCATCCAAGTTTTCCAGATTGTCTACACGGAAGTACTCAGTCAAAGCCTCTTTCAAAGGTTGATCCAATTGTTCATAAGGCTCTTGACCAATACCAAGAACAGTGATGCCCTTATTAGCAAGTTCAACTGTAAACTGTTGGAAGTTTTGTGGATAGTATGGTGAAATAACAAGATAATTCATTAGTAATTCCTCTTTTATAGTTATTTAGATGGGATGGACAAAGAAATTATAGGTTCATATTGTCAAGGAAATAAGGCATTTGTTTACGCCACCATTCCCAATCATGAGCGACATCATGGCCCCACTCAGAGAACCAAGCTGGAATATTCTTTTGTTCAAAGGCTTCCTTGAGTTTATAGTAAGATGGAAGACCATCTTGTTCCCAAGCACCAAGACCTGTACATACGATAATCTCAGCTTGACGGTAACGGTCGATAAACCAACCATCATTTTGGTTCCAGATATAATCTGATGGGGAATTTTGGTAAATAGCTTCGTCCCCTCCAAACTCACCCACAAAGAAACGAGCATCGTAGACACCACTGAGGGCTACCACTTTATTGAAAACATCAGGGTGTTGCAAGAAGAAATTAAGCGCATGGTATGCCCCCATTGAACAACCTGTTGTCATCATTGGATCAAACCAACCAGTTTTGTGTTTGATAAATGGAATAGCTTCTTCAATAACATAGCGTTCATAGGCACGGTGCATTTCAGCACGATCGTGTGGATTTTTCCAATCACAAAGCCAGCTTTCACTGTCCACACTTGAAAGCGTAAAGAATTGTACGCGTCCTTCTTCGATAAAACGTGCACAAGCATCAATCATACCAAAGTCATAGTATTCGTTATGGCTACCACCTGATGAGGCAAAAACCACAACAGGGATACCAGCGTGCCCGTAACGGTTAACATACATTTCACGGTTAAGTTGACCACTCCAGTGGCTAAGATGTTCGATATTCATATTTATATTCCTTTTCCTAAATTAAATTAAATTAATTTGCGTTAATAAAGACTAGTCCCATTTTTCAGCGAAAAAGCGAAGACAGTCTGGTAAATTCTCGGCCCAAGCTTCTTCATTGTGTTCAGCACCAGATTGAATGTGAATCTTGATATTTTCCAAATCAACCCCACGAGCAATCAAATCATGATAATAGCTCAATGAAGAGTCTATATAAGCCTGCTTAATATTACCAGCCATCAAGGTCTTGTCAGTATCATCAGCTTCCTCAGTTCCTACATATATGTAGACACGTTGATCTGAATCGAGCTTTTGACGCGACATGTAACGATCAAAAGCATCCTGATGCAACCAGTTAGCTGAAGAAAATACCCCAAGACAACCAAT
The DNA here is from genome assembly GCF_001837325.1 of Streptococcus sp. HMSC065H07. Taxonomy (NCBI): domain Bacteria; kingdom Bacillati; phylum Bacillota; class Bacilli; order Lactobacillales; family Streptococcaceae; genus Streptococcus; species Streptococcus sp. HMSC065H07. The sequence continues at coordinate 46,663 of NZ_KV832043.1, read as the reverse complement.
CTGCTCCTTATAATCAAGCCCCATAAACTGAGTAATATTACCACCGAGAGATGAACCAATCATAGCTGTGTGCTGACGGTCAGAGAGGGTACGGTATTCCTTATCAATAAAGGGTTTAACCACATCCATGACAAACTCTGCATACTCTACACCCTTACCTCCGAACTGGACACCAGGGATATTAGATTCTTGGTACTTCCACGCAGAATACTCATTCATACGGCCAGGACCATCATTATCAATAGCTACAACAATCATGCGCGAAATATCAGGATTACGCTTGATTGTTGGGATAATCTTCCAAGAATAGCCAGAAAACGACTCCTTACTATAAAGAACATTCTGACCATCATGGAAATACACGACAGGGTAAGAACGATCTGTATCCGTTTCATAGTTCTTAGGTAGAAGAACACGCACACGACGAAGTTGACCAGTGTATGGTACCTCTAACTCATGCGTCTTCATAACCAAGTAAAAATAAGATTTATTCATTGTCAGAAAACTCTCTATATTCGAAATTTAGTTCTATTATACCATATTTTAAAAGAAAAAGAGCCCCTATTATTGGGACCCTTTACACTTTTTTAATGATTGAATAGCTACACTCTTAGTAGTTTGCGATATCAAATACTGTTGATTTCACACGAGTCATAGCTTCGATAGAGTATTTCACACCTTGAGTTCCGGCACCAGATCCTTTAACACCAAGGAATGGGAAGTTATCTGTACCACGTTGTGTTTTGTTGTTGATGTGAACTGTACCAACTTCAAGTTGTTCAGCAATTGCAAATGCACGTGGGTAGTCTTGTGTGAAGACAGCACCTTGAAGTCCAAATTCAGATTCGTTAGAAATCTTGATTGCTTCTTCAACTGAAGATACACGGATGAATGGCAATACAGGACCAAATGGTTCTTCCCAAGCAAGACGCATATCAGTTGTTACATGGTCAAAGACTGCTGGGTAAATAAGGTTACCTTCACGTTTCAATTCAGTTTTAGCAGTAGCACCTTGTTCAACTGCATCATCAATCAAACCTTGAACGAAGTCAGCAGCTTTTGTATCGATAAGTGGTGTAACGCTTGCGCTTTCTTCAGGCATACCAACAGTGATATTACCTACCAAAGCAGTTACTTTTTCTACCAATTCATCTGCAACGCTATCCATTACAAGGACACGTTTGATAGCTGTACAACGTTGACCTGAATAGTCAAAGGCACCAGCAACAATGTTTTTAGCAGTCAAGTCAAGATCAGCATCTTCAAGAACGATAGCGGCATCTTTACCACCAAGTTCAAGCATGATTGGACGCATAGCTGCCAAACGACCGATATTTTCACCAACTGGTGTTGAACCTGTAAAGTTGATGAAATCAACTGCTTTGTGCTCAACAATGTAGTCACCGATAACAGAACCACGACCTGTGATAGAGTTCAAGACACCTGCAGGGATACCAGCTTCTACAAATGCTTCAACCAAAAGAAGACCTGAGATAGAACCTTGTGTTGGTGGTTTGAAGGCAACAACGTCACCAGCAATCAAGGCAGGAGCAATTTTAGAACCAGCCAAGTTTACTGGGTAGTTAAATGGAGAGATAGCAAGGACAAGACCTACTGGTTCGCGACGAACAACAGCGATTTTTTTCTTGCTACCAGCGTCAAATGCACCACCTTCAAGTACTTCACCTTCCAAACGCAAACCTTCTTCAGCTGCATAGTGGATGATTTCAGCAGTACGAACGACTTCACCGATTGCAGATTTCAAACCTTTAGAGATTTCTTTAGAAAGAACTTGACCGATCTTTTCTGCATCACGTTCCAAGATATCTGCTGCTTTATGAAGGTAAGCTGCACGTTCAGCATATGAAAGCGCACGCCATGCTGGGAGTGCTGCTTTAGCTGCTGCGTAGACTTCGTCTACTTCAGCTTGGCTCATTGCTGGAACTGATCCAAGTTCCTCACCGTTTGCAGGTGCATAGATAGTAATTTCGTTTTCAGATGTTTTCCACTCACCATTGACATAGTTTTTGTATTGTTTAGCCAAGATAGTAACTCCTTTTATCTATTATAAGACCTATTTTATCATTTTTTTAGAAATATTCCAAGATTTAAACGAGAATTATTCAGAAAATTTTGACAAAAAATAGTTAAAATTATTAACCTAGGTTAGCGGTATTCTACTCCTAACTAAAGAATGAGTCAATTATTTTGTCTCCGTTTAGATATAAAAAAAGTGAAAGCCTAAGCCTCCACTTTTTATGATTAGTCTACGTTAACGTATTCTTTTGAAAGTTCAAGAACTTCTTCCATTGTTGCACATTCAGTAAGAGCACGGTTAGCGTATTCTTCCATTTTAGCTGTGTCAAGTTTCTTCATCAAGCTACGTGTACGAAGAACAGATGTCGCTGACATTGAGAACTCATCCAAGCCCATTCCAACAAGAAGTGGAACAGCAGTTTGGTCACCGGCCATTTCACCACACATACCAGCCCATTTACCTTCAGCATGAGCAGCTTTGATAACATTGTTAATCAAACGAAGGATTGATGGGTTATATGGTTGGTAAAGGTATGAAACTTGTTCGTTCATACGGTCAGCAGCCATTGTGTATTGGATAAGGTCATTTGTACCAATTGAGAAGAAATCAACTTCCTTAGCAAATTGGTCAGCAAGCATAGCTGCAGCTGGGATTTCAATCATGATACCTACTTCGATATCGTCTGCAACGGCAACACCTTCAGCAACCAATTTAGCTTTTTCTTCTTCAAGAATACCTTTAGCAGTACGGAACTCAGTCAACAAAGCAACCATTGGGAACATGATACGCAATTTACCGTGAACAGATGCACGAAGCAAAGCACGCAATTGTGTACGGAACATTTGATTACCAGTTTCAGAGATAGAAATACGCAAAGCACGGTAACCCAAGAATGGGTTCATTTCTTTAGGAAGGTCGAAGTAAGGGAGTTCCTTATCCCCACCGATATCCATTGTACGAACGACAACAGGTTTACCGTTCATACCTTCAAGAACTGCTTTGTAAGCTTCATATTGGTCATCTTCAGTTGGGAAGTCTTGAGAATCCATATACAAGAATTCTGTACGATAGAGACCAACAGCTTCAGCACCGTTATCATTTACACCTTCAACGTCTTTAGGTGTACCGATGTTGGCAGCCAATTCGAAATGTTTTCCATCAGCAGTAACTGTTTGAGCATCTTTAAGGAGAGCCCATTCAGCTTTTTGTTTAGCGTAAGCTTCACCAGCTGCTTTGAACTCAGCAATTTGCTCTTCAGTTGGGTTGATAACAACTTCACCAGTAATACCTGAAACAGCCAAAACATCACCATCTTTGACAAGTTCTGTGATGTTATTTGTTCCAAGAACGGCTGCGATTTCAAGTGTACGCGCCATGATAGCTGAGTGACTTGTACGTCCACCGATGTTAGTAACAAAGGCTTTTACGTACTTTTTGTTCAACTGAGCTGTATCAGATGGTGTCAAGTCATGAGCAACAACGATTGATTCTTCGTTGATTGTTGCCGGGTTAGGCAATTTCTTACCAAGCAAGTTAGCAAGCACACGTTTTGTAACGTCACGAATATCCGCTGCACGTTCTTGCATGTATGGGTTATCTTCCATACCTTCAAAAATAGCGATAAACATGTCTGTTACTTCTGTCAAAGCAGCTTCAGCATTAACTTGTTTAGCACGGATAGTTTCTTTAATTTGACCAGTCATTTCTGGGTCAGCAAGAACCATCAAGTGAGCATCAAAAACGGCTGCCGCTTCTTCACCAAGGCTTTCAACTGCTTTTTCACGGATAACAGAAAGCTCGTCTTGTGACGCCGCTAGAGCAGCATCTAGACGAGCCTCTTCTGCACTTGTATCTTCAACTGTTACAGTTTCAAATGACAAGTCCGGTTGAACAAGCAGATATGCCTTAGCAACTGCAACACCATCAGATGCTGCGATTCCTTTAAGCATTTCTGTCATATTCTTATGCCAATCCTTCTTTTGTCATTGTTTCTGCGATTGCTACGATTGCATCATCAGCATCAGCACCTTCTGCAGAGATAGTTACGTCAGCACCTTGACCAACACCAAGGCTCATAACACCCATGATTGATTTAAGGTTAACTGCTTTACCTTTGTAGTCAAGAGTGATATCTGAAGCAAATTTGCTAGCTGTTTGAACAAGCAAAGTAGCTGGACGTGCGTGGATACCTGTTTCTGCAACAATGTGGAAATCTTTAGAAGCCATAATGGATTCTCCTTCTTAGTTTGGAATATTTGAGTTATCAATGATAACCCTTACAATTTAGAATTATAACATAGCTAATTGAGATTATCAAGGTTAAAACGTACTTTCTACAAGTTTTTCAAAAGCCTGTCTCTCATTTTACTGCTCATTTTCAATTTTTTAAACATAAGCAAATACTAGTCTCTAGTTATTTACAACATTTTCAGAAAATTTCTTTCATGGTGTTTTCAATCGTTAATTTTCATTTTCGAGCAAAAACAATCACATAATTGAAAGAATTTGATTGCTAAAGGCACTCGTTGAATAAGCTTGTTTCCCAAATGCCAAGTCAGCTGTAAAGATATCAGCTTTAAATGTCTTTTCAATAGCACTTGTAATCAGTTGAGCTACCTCAGTCCAACCAATATAATCTAGAAGCATGCAGCCAGATAATAGAACTGAGCAAGGATTAGCCTTATCTTGATCCGCGATATCCGGAGCTGTTCCATGTGTTGCTTCAAAAATAGCATGGCCTGTTTGATAGTTAATATTGGCTCCAGGGGAGATGCCGATACCACCAACTTGTGCAGCTAAGGCGTCACTGGCATAATCACCATTCAAGTTGGTTAAGGCAACAACATCAAATTTTTCTGGATTTAAAAGAATCTGTTGTAGAAAGTTATCCGCGATTATATCATTAATCTCTAAACGACCAGCCAGCAATTCTTCTTTATATTCTTCCTGAGCCAATTCATAACCCCATTTACGGAAGCCACCTTCTGTAAATTTTTGAATATTCCCCTTATGAACTAAGGTCACTTTTTTTAGATTGTTCTTGAGAGCATAGTCGATAGCCGAGCGAATGAGGCGTTTACTTCCTTCTATTGAAATTGGCTTGATTCCGATACTACTTGATTCTGGGAAGCGAATTTTACTAACATTCATTTCTGTCTGGAGAAACTCAATCACGCGCTTAACATCTGTTGTTCCCGCTTCCCATTCAATTCCCGCATAAATATCTTCAGTATTTTCACGAAAAATAGTAATATTCGTTTTTTCTGGTTCCTTAAGCGGACTTGCTACTCCTTCAAAGTAACGAACCGGTCTAACACAAGCGTAGAGATCAAGTTCTTGACGTAAAGCTACATTTAAAGAACGAATCCCTCCACCTACTGGCGTCTCAAGCGGACCCTTAATAGCAACTAAACTTTCTCGAATAGTCTCCAATGTTTTTTTCGGCAACCATTCTCCTGTTTTATCATAAGCCTTCTTACCAGCTAGGAGCTCTTGCCACTCAATATGACGCGTTCCTTCATAGGCTACTTCTACTGCTTTATCAAAGATTGCTTGGGCATTCTTCCAGATATCATGTCCAACACCATCCCCTTCAATAAAAGGGATAATTGGACTATCAGAAACTTGAAGCTGTCCATTTGTCATTACGATTTTTTCTGCCATATAGCTTTCCTCCCTAGCGTTTTTCTAAAGGAATATAGGTCATATTTTCTTGTCCAATATACTGTGAGCGAGGACGAATCAATTTGTTATTTTTTTGCTGCTCTTGAATATGAGCAATCCAGCCGGCAACACGACTCATTGCAAAGATAAGTGTGAAGATATCGCTGTCAATTCCTAGAGTATGGTATACGGTGGCTGAATAGAAGTCTACATTGGGAATTAATCCCTTCTTATCTTTCATGAACTCTTCAATTTCTTGAGACATATTAAAGAATTCTTCATTCTCGGTACCCTCTGTCAACTTTTTAGCCATATCTCTTAAGAAAATTTCACGAGGATCCTGTTTCTTGTATACACGGTGCCCAAATCCCATGATTTTCTCTTTAGAGTCAAGTTTTTCCTGTAAGTAAGCATAAACATCACCTGATTCGCGGATTTCTTTAAGCATATCAAAGACGCGTTCATTAGCCCCACCATGCAGGGGACCTTTTAGAGCACCAATAGCTGTTGTAACACACGAATAAATATCTGTCAGAGTCGAAGCACAAACACGCGCTGCAAAAGTTGAAGCATTCAACTCATGATCAGCATGTAGAATTAAGGCCTTATTCATAGCCTCAACTTCAATTTCAGAAGGTTCAACACCATTCAGCATGTAAAGAAAATTAGCAGCAAAACCTAAATCTTCTCTTGGTTTGAGGGGCATTTTACCAGTGCGTAAGCGTGCAAAAGTCGTAATAATTGTTGGCAATTTAGCCATCAATTCAATACTTTGCTGATAAATTGCCTCCATGGATCTTTCCTCGGCATCCACATTATAAACCCCAAGAAGGGAGACTGTTGAACGTAAAACACTCATTGGGTGCAAATGTGGACGAGACTGGATAAGAATGCATTGCTCTACAGCATCAGAAATATCATAGTTCTTACGCAACTCAGCTTCAAAATACTTAAGTTCCATTTGCGTAGGAAGATGACCATTCCACAAGAGATAAATCACTTCCTCAAAAGACGCTTTATTTTCCATAAACTCGGAAATATCATATCCCGAATACGATAAATGATCATCAATAATAGATGAAATCCTAGTATTACAGGCAATCATATCCTTAAGTCCATTAATTTCAACTGTTGTCATATTAGGCCCCCTTCAATTTTTTTCTTACAACCATTGGCAAGATACCACCATTTTTATAGTAGCGAATATCAGCATCTGCATCGAAGCGTACCAAGGCTTTAAAGGTTTTGGTTTGTTCAGGTGTTGAAGCTGTAACAGTGATAACATCATGGACACCTGGATTTTCTGAAAGATCAAAGCTAAAGGTCTCATGTCCTGTCAATCCAAGATTTTCAGCATTTTCTCCTTCCATAAATTGGACTGGTAAAATCCCCATCATAACGAGATTTGAACGGTGAATACGCTCAAAACTCTCAGCAAGCACTACTTTTACACCAAGAAGATTAGCACCTTTAGCCGCCCAGTCACGACTTGAGCCCATACCATAATCCTTACCGGCAATTACAAGTGTACCTTGATTAGCTTCTTTATATTTCATAGCAGCATCATATATAGGTAGAATGTCACCATCATATTTAGTATATCCACCAATTTTTCCATCTGCTAGCTCATTCTTGATACGAATATTAGCAAAGGTGCCTCGCATCATGACTTCGTGATTTCCACGACGGCTACCATAAGAATTGAATTCTTGATAATCAACACCATTCTCGGTCAAATAACGAGCTGCTGGACTATTTCTGGCAATATTACCTGCCGGAGAAATATGGTCTGTTGTAACCGTATCTCCGAATTTAGCCAAAACCTTCAAATCTTTCAATGGTTTAATGCTCAAATCATCTCCTAAAGCATCAAAGTAAGGTGGGTTTTGAATATAGGTAGAGTTTTGATTCCATTTATAATTTTGACTTTGTTCAGTAGGAATGGCATTCCACTTCTCACTATCAGAAAAGACACTGGCATATTCATCTTGGAAGAGTTGACGAGTGACGTATTTATCAACATAAGTCTCAATTTCATCACGGGATGGCATAACATCCTCTAAATAAACAGCTTGACCATTGTCGTCAAAACCTAAAGGTTCAGTTGTCAAATCAATATTCGTGTTACCAGCTAAGGCATAAGCAACAACCAATGGTGGGCTAGCCAAGAAATTCGCTTTAACAAGTGGATTAATACGCCCTTCAAAATTACGATTTCCTGACAAAACAGCACTCGCTAATAAATCAGTATCTACAATAGCCTTAGCCACCTCAGGACGTAAGTCTCCTGAGTTCCCAATACAGGTTGTGCAACCGTAACCTACCAAGTTAAAGCCAAGCTTATCTAGATAGGTTTGTAAGCCTGAAGCTTTGAGATAACCAGTAACAACCTTAGAACCTGGTGCCAAAGATGTCTTCACTGTTGGAGATACTTTTAATCCTTTCTCAACCGCTTTTTTAGCTAAAAGACCGGCTGCCATAAGAACGTAAGGATTTGAAGTATTGGTACATGATGTGATAGCTGCAATGGCCACATGACCTGTTTGAATTGTTTCTGAATGATCCTCAAAGTCAACTTTTGCAGTTTTTGCTAACTCTTCCTTATCCAAACCAAAGCCACGGACACCTGCTTCTCGTACCACTGCATCTTGAAATTCTTGCTTAGCATCTGATAAGAGAATCAAATCTTGTGGACGTTTAGGACCTGAGATAGAAGGTTTAATAGATGACAAATCAATTTCAACAATCTTAGTATACTTGGCTTCTTTACTTGGATCATAGAAAAGATGATTGGCTTTTGTATAGGCTTCAGTGACTTGGATATGTTCCTCATCACGGTTAGTTAAACGCATGTAGTTAAGAGTCTCGTCATCAATAGGAAAATAACCACAGGTCGCACCATATTCTGGTGCCATATTAGCGACTGTAGCACGATCAGCTAGAGATAAGCTCTTCAAGCCAGGTCCAAAGTACTCAACAAATTTACCAACCACATTTTCAGAACGAAGCACCTGAGTAATCTTGAGAGCCAAATCTGTTGCTGTAGCAATTTTAGGCAACTCTCCTGTCAGATGTACACCAATAACCTCTGGAATTGGGAAATAAGATGCTTCACCGAGCATAGCTGCTTCAGCTTCAATACCGCCAACACCCCAACCAAGAACGCCAATACCATTAATCATAGTCGTGTGACTATCTGTACCAAACATAGAATCAGGATAGAGTAACCCATCTTTTTCAATAATGACATCGCTCAAAAATTCAATATTAACCTGGTGAATAATCCCTGTTGCTGGTGGAACCGCACGATAATTTTCAAAAGACTGTTCGGCCCACTTAAGAAATTCATAGCGCTCGTTATTACGTTTAAACTCTAGATTGATATTGTCTTCAAGAGCAGTATCACATCCGTATGAATCCACTTGGACAGAGTGGTCGATGACCAAATCTACTGGAATCTCAGGGTTAATAAATTCTGCTTTACCACCATTAGCCACTATAGCATCACGCATTGAAGCTAAATCAACAACAACAGGAACTCCTGTAAAATCTTGTAAGATAACACGACTTGGTTTAAAAGGCACTTCGGAAACTGTCGGAAAATTCGGAAATTTCATCAGGTCAGAAATGTGAGATTCCTTAACATCGACGCCATCTTTTTTTCGGAGGAGACTTTCAAGTAGTATTCGAATGGTATAAGGTAGTTCTCCGACCTTAACATCATGAGATTTTGCTGCTTTTTCGAGATCATAGAAAGAGAATGTCTTACCATTTACAGTTAGATTTGAACAGTATTCTTGCATACTTGAACCTCCATTAGTTAAAAATTTTCTTTATTCTACACTGTTTTTTTTGAAAAAACAAATAGAATTGGCATTTTGATGTTACATTATATAACATTTATGGTTAGATGTTTCTTTTTTAGTCAATTCCATATAAAAATCCTATTTAATTTAGGAAACTTAAAAAAGCCTTTAAAACACAAGATATAGGGTTGTGTTTTAATACTAAACACAAAATATTGTATTTCCTTGAGATATTTAGCTTGATTTTTCCCAATATTTTGGGTATTCTATTAGAGTTGAAAAAGTGGCTCTTGGCCACTTAAAATCTTTTTATAAAGGAGTATTTGCAATGTCAAAGATTACATTGTTTTCTAAAAACAACTGCATGCAGTGCAAAATGACTAAAAAATTCTTGGAAAAGGAAGGTGCTGATTTCGAAGAAATCAACATTGATGAACAGCCAGAAAAAATCGATTACGTTAAAAGCCTCGGTTTCACTGCTGCTCCAGTTATTGAAGCCGGCGATATCGTCTTTTCAGGTTTTCAACCGGCTAAACTTAAAGAAATCCTTTAATTATCAAGTTTTTATATAGAAAGGAACTTGTTTGCTTAGTTTAATATTTTAACCTTAATCTACTATTAAACTGAGCCTGGTATCTGTATTATGTCTTTAAAAAATCTTGGCGATGTCTCATACTTCCGCCTCAATAACGAAATTAATCGTCCTGTTAACGGTCAAATTCCTTTGCATAAGGACAAAGAAGCACTTCGTGCCTTCTTCCTTGAAAACGTTAAGCCAAATTCAATGGCATTCAACAGCATCACAGATAAAATTAATTATTTGATTGAGAACGATTATATTGAGTCTGAATTCATCGGTAAATACGAACCTGCTTTCATCGAAAAATTGTCTGCAGAAATTCATTCTCAAAAATTCCGCTTCCAATCTTTCATGGCAGCCTACAAGTTCTACCAACAATATGCCCTCAAAACAAACGATGGCGAGTCTTACCTCGAAAGTATTGAAGATCGTGTTCTATTCAACGCCCTTTACTTTGCTGATGGTGATGAAAAACTAGCTAGTGACCTTGCCAACGAAATGATTCACCAACGTTACCAACCTGCTACTCCTTCATTTTTAAATGCTGGACGTAGTCGTCGTGGTGAACTCGTGTCATGTTTCCTTATTCAAGTAACAGATGACATGAATTCTATCGGACGTTCTATCAACTCTGCCCTCCAGTTATCACGTATTGGTGGTGGGGTAGGTATTAGCCTGTCTAACCTTCGTGAAGCTGGTGCTCCTATCAAAGGATATGCTGGGGCAGCCTCTGGTGTCGTGCCTGTTATGAAGCTTTTTGAAGATAGCTTCTCTTACTCAAACCAACTTGGCCAACGTCAAGGTGCTGGTGTTGTTTATTTGGATGTTTTCCACCCAGATATCCTTGCCTTCCTTTCTACTAAGAAAGAGAATGCTGATGAGAAGGTGCGTGTTAAGACACTATCACTTGGTGTTACAGTTCCAGATAAATTCTACGAGTTGGCACGTAATAATGAAGATATGTACCTCTTCAGTCCTTACTCAGTCGAAAAAGAGTACGGTAAACCATATAACTACATTGATATTACAGCTATGTACGATGAGTTGGTTGCCAATCCAAATATCACAAAAACCAAGATTAATGCCCGTGAGCTAGAAACTGAAATTTCTAAACTCCAACAAGAATCAGGTTATCCATATATCGTCAATGTTGATACAGCCAATCGACACAATCCAATCGATGGTAAGATTATCATGTCCAACCTCTGTTCTGAAATTCTCCAAGTTCAAACACCAAGTGAACTTAACGATGCACAAGAGTTTGTTAAACTCGGTACAGACATTTCATGTAACCTCGGATCAACTAATATCCTTAACATGATGACTTCACCTGACTTTGGTCGTTCGATTAGAGCTATGACACGTGCGCTTACCTTTGTTACAGATAGCTCAAGTATTGATGCTGTTCCATCTATCAAAAATGGTAACCAACAAGCTCATACCTTTGGTTTGGGAGCTATGGGGCTTCACTCTTACCTCGCTAAACACCATATCGAGTATGGTAGCCCTGAATCTGTTGAATTCACTAATATCTACTTCATGCTTATGAACTACTGGACTTTAGTTGAATCTAACAACATTGCCCGTGAACGTCAAGAAACCTTTGTCGGTTTTGAAAAATCAAAATATGCTGATGGTTCTTACTTTGACAAATACGTTACAGGCCAATACGTTCCTAAATCTGACCGTATCAAAGAACTTTTCGATGGCCACTTCATCCCCCAAGCTAAAGATTGGGAAGAGCTCCGTGAACTCGTTAAGAAAGATGGACTCTACCATCAAAACCGTTTGGCTGTTGCGCCAAATGGCTCAATCTCTTACATTAACGACTGTTCGGCTTCTATCCATCCAATCACACAACGTATTGAAGAACGTCAAGAAAAGAAAATCGGAAAAATCTACTATCCAGCCAACGGTCTTTCAACAGACACAATTCCTTTCTACACTTCAGCCTACGACATGGACATGCGTAAAGTTATCGATGTTTATGCCGCTGCAACTGAACACGTTGATCAAGGTTTGTCATTAACCCTATTTTTGCGTAGTGAGTTACCAAAAGAAATTTACGAATGGAAAACAGAAAATAAACAAACGACTCGAGATCTTTCTATCCTTCGTAACTACGCCTTTAACAAGGGAATTAAATCAATCTACTACATCCGTACTTATACAGATGACGGTGAAGAGGTTGGTTCTAACCAATGTGAAAGCTGTGTCATCTAAGATAGTGATTTAACGATAACAACTTCACTAGTCTTATTTACAAAATGCATTAAAAGGTCGGTTCGCCGACTTTTTTAATAGATCAACTCAAAAAACTATATCATGATTTTGAATTATGATAAAATAGTAACGACATCAATAAAGAAAGAGGTTTCTAATGGAAACTTACTACAAAGCCATTAACTGGAATGAAATCGAAGATGCGATTGATAAATCTACTTGGGAAAAATTGACCGAACAATTTTGGCTAGATACACGTATCCCACTTTCAAATGACCTTGATGACTGGCGTAAACTTTCAGCTGAAGAAAAGGATTTGGTTGGAAAAGTTTTCGGTGGTTTAACCTTGCTAGATACCATGCAATCTCAAACTGGTGTTGAAGCCATTCGTGCAGACGTCCGTACACCTCATGAAGAAGCTGTATTGAACAACATTCAGTTCATGGAATCTGTTCACGCGAAATCTTACTCTTCAATCTTCTCAACTTTGAATACTAAATCTGAAATTGAAGAAATTTTCGAGTGGACAAACAGTAACGAATACCTCCAAACCAAGGCGAAAATCATTAACGATATCTATGAAAATGGAACGCCTCTTCAGAAAAAGGTTGCTTCAACATATCTTGAAACATTCCTTTTCTATTCAGGGTTCTTCACTCCACTCTATTATCTTGGTAATAACAAGCTGGCTAATGTCGCTGAAATCATTAAGCTCATTATCCGTGACGAATCTGTTCACGGAACCTATATTGGCTATAAATTCCAACTAGGGTTCAACGAATTGACTGAAGAAGAGCAAGAAAGTTTCCGTGAATGGATGTATGATCTTCTCTACCAATTGTATGAAAATGAAGAGCTCTACACTAAATCTCTTTATGATGGTGTTGGATGGACTGAGGAAGTTATGACTTTCCTTCGTTACAACGCCAACAAGGCTCTCATGAACCTGGGACAAGATCCACTCTTCCCAGATAGTGCGAACGATGTTAACCCAATCGTTATGAATGGTATTTCTACAGGAACATCTAACCACGACTTCTTCTCTCAAGTTGGTAATGGTTACCTTCTAGGGACTGTTGAAGCCATGCAAGACGATGATTATAACTACGGACTATAAGAAAAAACTAGCTGGGCTAGTTTTTTTATTGTGTTCAATACTATATTCGAAAAACAAACAGAAAAAGAGTTCAAGTTGAACTCTTTTTATTTTATTTTGCTTTTACTTCAAAACCTTCTGCGACACCTTCAGCAAAGTTTTCTTCAACAATGCTAGCACAGTGATCACAGATAGTCGCATTGTAGCTACGTTCTTTGGTAGTTGGATCGATACGACGGCAACGATCACAGACATCACCTTCAGCACGTTCTACTGTGAATGCTACACCTTCAAAGCTTACAGCAGATTCAGGAGCATCTCCTTCAGCAATAGTCAATGCTGAAACAATCAAAAGTTGAGCAAGGTTAGTGTTCAAACCTTCAAGAAGTTCTTTGACTTCAGCATTAGGATAGATTGTCAAATGAGCTTCAAGTGATTTACCGATAACTTTTTCGTTACGCGCTTCTTCCAAAGCTTTTTGAGCTTGGCCACGGAAATCCATGAAGGCATTCCATTTTTCAAGAAGTGCATCTTGACCAGCGAAATCTTCTGCTTCTGGCAACTCTGACAATTGAACATAGTCTTCTGTTTCAAATTCAAGATATGACCAAATTTCTTCTGCAGTGTGAGGAAGGATTGGAGTCAATAGTTTTGTAATCTTGACAAGAATATCGTAGAAGACTGTTTGCATTTGACGACGTTCAAGTGATTCTGCACTTTCAATGTAAACCACATCTTTGGCAAAATCAAGATAGAAAGCAGACAACTCAACGTTAATAAAGTTAACCAAGGCTTTGTAGATAGTTAAGAATTCAAAGTTTGCATAGGCATCACGAATAGTCTTAACTAATTGGTTAAATCGAATAGTCATGTACTGATCTACAGAACGCAAGTCTTCAAAGGCTACTGCATCAGTTGTTGGATTGAAGTCAGATGTATTGGCAATCAAGAAACGAAGTGTGTTACGAATCTTACGATAAGATTCTGATACTTGGCTAAGGATATCCATTGAGATACGAACGTCATTAGTTGTATCAACACTTGTTACCCAAAGACGAAGAATTTCAGCACCAAATTGTTTCTCAACATCACTAGGAGCAATAGTATTACCGAGGGATTTAGACATCTTTTCACCCTTACCATCAAGCGCAAAACCTTGAGACAAGAGTTGTTTATATGGTGCAACACCATTATTGGCAACAGATGTGATAAGTGATGAGTTAAACCATCCACGGTATTGGTCTGAACCTTCAAGATAAAGGTCAGCTGGATAAGTCAACTCAGGACGGTTAACAACGACACCATTCCATGATGAACCTGAGTCAAACCATACGTCCATAATGTCAGTTTCTTTAGTAAACTCACCATTTGGTGAACCCGGATGTGTAAAGCCTTCTGGAAGAAGATCTTTGGCATCACGTTCCCACCAGATAACTGAACCGTGCTCTTCGAAAAGTTTAGCCACATGTTCGATTGTTTCTTCAGTCATGATTGGTGTTTTATCTTCAGCATAGAAGATTGGGAGAGGCACACCCCAAGCACGCTGACGAGAGATTACCCAGTCACCACGGTCACGAATCATGTTGTAGAGACGAACTTTCCCCCACTCAGAATGGAATTTAACTTTTTCAATCTCATCCAAAATCTCTTGACGGAATTTAGAAACAGAGGCAAACCATTGTGGCACAGCACGCCAGATGATTGGTTTCTTCGTACGCCAGTCAAATGGGTATGAGTGTGAGATTTCTTCTTTAGCAAGGAGCAAATCACCGAGTTTTTCCATAACGATTGGCGCCACTTTATCGTAGAACTGACCTTCAAAATCAGGACCAGCATTTTCCATCATGATACCACGCTCATTAACGGTTACGGCAACTTCAAGGCCATTAGCGATACCTACGTTATAGTCATCCTCACCAAAACCAGGAGCCGTATGGACGATACCTGTACCTGAATCAGTAGTAACGTGATCACCAAGGATAACAAGCTCATCAACTTCTGTATCCCATGGGTGTTCAGTGACGATTTGATTCAATTCTTCACCACGGTATGACTGAAGTACTTCCACATCAGTCCAACCAAATTTCTCAGAAAGACTATTAAGTAATTCAGAAGCAACGACAAATTTTCGGTTTTCTCCGGCAGGTTTTACGAGAACGTATTCAATATCAGCACCAACAGTCAAACCACGTGAAGCTGTTACTGTAAATGGTGTTGTTGTCCAAACTACGATATATGTATCTGTGTCTAGTACTCCTCTACCATCCTTAACCTTATTGGCATAGTAAAGTGAGGTTGAAACTAAATCATGGTACTCGATTTCTGCTTCAGCAAGTGCTGACTCTGATGACCATGACCAATAAACTGGTTTTGCACCTTGATAGATGTAACCTTTTTTAGCCATCTCACCAAAGACACGGATTTGTGCAGCTTCATAGTCTGGTGTCAAAGTAACATATGGATTATCCCAATCAGCCGAAACACCAAGACGTTTGAAATCTTCACGTTGTTTGTCAACTTGTGAAAGTGCATAATCGCGACACATCTTAAGATATTCAGCACGATCAAGTTCTTTACGTTTCACACCTTGTTTTGCCAACACTTGTTCAATTGGAAGACCATGCGTATCCCAACCAGGAACGTAAGGAGCATAGAAACCAGACATTGATTTTGAACGCACAATGATATCCTTAGAAATTTTATTCATCGCATGTCCAACGTGAATATTACCATTGGCATAGGGAGGACCATCATGAAGAGTGAAGTGAGGTTTACCTTGGTTCAACTCTTGACGACGTTGATACATGTTAGCATCTTCCCACTCTTTTTGCCAGATTGGTTCTTTGTTAGGAAGTCCAGCTCGCATTGGAAAGGCTGTCTTACCTAGATTTAAGGTTTCTTTGAGTTTCATTATATCTCCTCTTTAATTTACTAAATAAAAAGAGCCTTCATCAAAAAGGACGAAAGCTCGTGGTACCACCTTAATTCAGAGCAAAAGAATTTGCTCCCTCATATGTCCGTAAGGAGGACCATCCTTCTAACTTACTTATTTTCAGTTAGAATGCTTGAAAATGATAACTATCCAAATAGGGAATGTGGGACTCACACCATCTCCCACTCGCTGTTAATATACTTGGTAAGTTGTATTTTTCTTATTCGCTAATATTCAATTTAAACGTTTGTGTTTCGTTTAGATTAATTTCACCTGTTGTCTCAGGTTGCAAATCAAAATCTTCATCTACTGGTGCTGAAGTTGGGAAATCTGCCACTTCACTCTCGAAAGTGTCTGGAATACCAAACTCAACTGGAGTTGAAACAACTTCGTTTGTTTCATCAACTTCTGGACTAGAGAAATCTTCAACTTGCTTATTACTTTCAGCAACGCGACGTTGAAGTTCAGCCATTTCATCAGGAGTGAATTGACGAGTTGCATCAAATGAAGCTGCATCATTTGAATCAGGTACATGCTCATCCAAAACTTTTTCAACAACTTCTTTAAAGGCAGCATCTGAATTTTGAAGATAAATAGCTGTTGGTTGCAACAATTCACCCCATTCTGGAGCACTTGCTAAGCTAAGCTGACCTTCAACTGCAGCCAATAGGCGTTGGTGGAAGACACGACTTTGACGTTTAAGTTCTTCTGTTTCGATGGCAACACGTTTGGCTTCATCTGTTGCATCACGAAGAATTTCAGATGCCTTAGATTTAGCTTCTTCAACCAAATGAGTAGCATTGAAGTTAGCCTTATTAATCAAGTTAGCTGATTCGTCAGCCGCTGAAGCTTTAACTTTTTCTGCTGTTTCTTGAGCCAAAATAACTGATTGACTCAATGATTCTTTCATTTCATCAAAATAAGCCAATTTTTCTTCAAGCTCTTTTACACGAGCAGCAAGTTCACGATTGTCACGAACTAAATCTTCATAATCGTCTACAATAATATCAAGAAATTCATCAACTTCTTGCTCATTATATCCACGAAATTTAGTTGTAAACTGTTTATCTTTAATATCAAGTGCTGTAATAGCCATTACAGGCCTCCTTTATTTTTCATTACCATATTTAATGGTTTAAATTAAATAACTACTTTTTTCTCCGTCTTAACAGACTTTCAATAACGATTTTAGCTTTCCCGGACTTTGAAAATCCGTCTTGTTGAGCTAGTCGAAATCGACCATAACCTCTAACCGAAATCATATCACCAATAATAACTGCCTGATCAGCCTTCTCAACTTGTCTATAATTTAATTTTACTTTTCCTGAAGCAATAAGTTTTAAGGCGTTAGAACGAGATAAGTTTAATACCGTCGCTAACACATTATCAAGACGCATACTGGAAAGTAAGACAAAAGTTTTTGAGTACTTTTCTTGATTTGAAATCCAATCGTCTTTACTTACTTCTTTTAGAATAACCGAAACATTACCAATCTTAGTAATAGTCATTATCGCATAACTTGCTAAATGAGAAGCAATGTAAAATTGAACGCGTCCTTCTTCATCAAGAATAATATCTCCAAATACTTGACGATCAAGACCAAGCTGATTAATCAGAGCTCCCAAAACTTTTGGGTGTGTCAATTTATTGAACTGTCTCGCATATGAGATCTCTAATCGTTTAATTTCAAAGTCATCTTCTTCAAGCTCGTAATATTCGGGAGCAAGTATCACTCTTCCATACTCTTCAGATTCAAGATTTGAACTCACAAAAAATTTTAAATTGTAATAATGAGCCAACTCTTCAACAATCTGAATTTCACGAGGATTCAAGAAATCAGTTAAGTAAGGACTGTACCTCTCATCAACTAAATGACAAAATCCCCTAACCTTCTCTAGAAAAGGCCGTTCACCTAACGAGTAATGCTGTTCAATTTTTTTAATATCTGACATCAGAGTAGAATAAATCTAAGAATTCTAAGTGAAAAGTTTAGTAGAAGTACAATTACGATTATTGAAAAATCAATACCAGCAAAAGCTAAATTCAGGCGACGAAATGGTGCGAGAATCGGTTGAACAATTTGTCTAATGATTCTTCCAAGGCTAGTATCATAAGCTCCTGGAAACCAGGATAACAAAGCATAGACTACAAGAAGAATCTCTATCACGTTAACAACACGTGCCCAAATAACATAAAGTAATACAGACATCACTTAACGTCTCTTCATGTCGAAGTCGAAATTAGCTTCTTGGTTGCCGTGAGCCAAACCAATCTCTTCAATGTCAACTACGACATTAATTGGCGTAAGCAAATACATTGAAGAGCCAACTTTTTGCAAGTTGCCTGTAAGTACCTTGCTAGCACCATCAATAAAGTCAAGACAACGACGAGCTTGCGCTTCCAACATATATTGAAAATCGATTAGAACACATTCATTTTCAATCAATAGTTCTACAATTTCCTGAGCATCTTCATACTTTTTAGGATATTTAATTGCAATTGTTGTTTTAGTTGTATTCATTTGTTGTGGTCCCTGATTTGCTTGTGAACGACTCAGAGGTAAACTACGAAGGACTTGAGTTTCCTGTAAGTCTGAATTAACATGTTGGCGACGAGGAGGGACTGTTGCCTGAGAACGCTCAGGTTGACGTTGCTGACGAGGAGGTGGTGTCTGCACAGATCTCTGTGCTTTTACTGGACGTGCTTTTACTGGACGTGCTTTAGCCTCTTCTTTAGCAGCATCTTCATAATCTGTTACTTCGTCGGTATCAAAATATGAAACAATTTTATCAATTGCGTCTTTTAATGCCATAAGGTTATTCTCCGTTCTCTTTAAAGAATGCACTGCCTATTCTGACAAAGGTTGATCCATTCTGAATAGCCATGTCATAGTCTCGACTCATCCCCATGCTTAACTGATCACAAGGAACATTCTTTAGTTTTTTCTCTTGAATTGATTGTCTAAGCTCATTTGTCTCAGAAAAAATCTTATCAAGTTCTTGAGCATCTGCATCAATTGGAGCCATAGTCATTAGTCCAACGATACAAATCTTATCAAGATTTTCAATTTGTTTTAGAACAGTATCAAGTTCTTCAGCTGAAAAACCATGTTTTGATTCCTCCCCTGAAACGTTAACTTGTAGGAAGCAATTAATAGTATGGTCGGCACGCTTTTGAATTTCCTCTGCTAATTTAACAGAATCCAAAGCATGAAAATAATCAACTAAATTAATAACATCCTTTACTTTACGACGTTGCAAGGTACCAATAAGGTGCCAAGTCAAATCATAATTTTTTAAAGCTTGATACTTATCTAAGAATTTATCAACGCGATTTTCAGCAATGTGCTTAATTCCCGTTTGAACCAATTCTTCAGCGACATCACTTGAAACATATTTGGTTACGGCAATAATATTGACTTCATCACTAGAGCGATTAGCCCTTTCACATGCTTCTTTTACCGCTTGATAAACATTATTTTTATTCTCTTCTATAGTCATTATTAACGATTTTTAAAGAATGGTGGTGTCTCCAATTCATCATCATCTTCAACATCACTTGAGAATGTAGACATAGTCAATTGACTATCTAGTTGACCAGTTTCAGGACGAGAAATATTATCACGTCTCAAATCCCAATTACCAAAAGCTGACTGCTCTTGTTGAGGAGCTGCCGCTGCAGGACGAACTCCTGGTTGTGGCATTGAAGGTGTTTCATTATAGTCAAAATTTGGTTGACGTTCAAATGAAGGTTGAGAGACTGGACGTTGTTCTTCTTGAACAACTTGTTGAGTAGGAGCTGATGGTTGTGAAGGAGCTGTAGTCACTTTACGTGGTTGAGCTTTGATACCAGATGCTTTTTCAGCACGATCTTGGCGAACACCAGTTGCAACAACTGTTACACGGATTTCATCTTTCAATGTATCATCGATTGATGTACCAAGCCAAATGTTAACACCATTACCAGCTGCTTGGCCAACAATTTCAGAAGCTTCTTCTGCTTCCGTAAGCGTCATATCAAGACCACCAGTTACGTTAACGATAACATCTTCTGCACCATCAATAGTAGTTTCAAGAAGTGGTGAATAGATGGCTTTGCGTGCAGCTTCAACAATACGTTCTTCACCAGACCCAATACCGATACCCATAAGTGCATTACCTTTATTGGCCATAACTGTTTTCACATCGGCAAAGTCGAGGTTAATCAAACCTGGGTTAGTGATAAGGTCTGTAATACCTTGGACCCCTTGACGAAGAACATTATCTGCTTCACTAAGAGCTTCAAGAAGAGGTGTTTTCTTATCAACGATTTCAAGAAGGTTATTGTTAGAGATAATAAGAAGGGTATCAACTTGCTCACGCAACTCTTGAATCCCTTCGACAGCAAAGGCACCAC
This sequence comes from Streptococcus sp. HMSC065H07, assembly GCF_001837325.1. Lineage (NCBI taxonomy): Bacteria > Bacillati > Bacillota > Bacilli > Lactobacillales > Streptococcaceae > Streptococcus > Streptococcus sp. HMSC065H07. The sequence goes on along the minus strand of NZ_KV832043.1, from coordinate 25,930 downwards.
GTTTGTTACCTTCAAATCCAAATGGACGTGTCACAACTGCAACTGTCAATGCACCCAAACTTTTCGCAATACGTGCAATAACTGGTGCTGCCCCTGTACCAGAGCCACCACCCATACCAGCAGTGATAAAGACCATATCAGCTCCTGTAAGTGCTTCTGTAAGTGTTTCTTCACTTTCTTCAGCTGCCTTACGACCAACTTCAGGTTGACCTCCGGCACCTAGGCCACGAGTCAATTTAGGACCCAATTGGATTACTGTTTCTGCTTTAGAAGAACTGAGTGCTTGAATATCAGTATTAGCTGCAATAAATTCAACACCAGCAAGACCTTCTTCAATCATTCGGTTGATAGCGTTTCCGCCACCTCCACCGACACCGATAACTTTAATTACCGCACCTTGAACTGATGCGCTATCAAATGAAAAACTCATTTTATTTCCTCGCTTTTACTAGATTCAATTAATCAAACATACTGCCGAAAATTCCACGAACACGATCACCAAGTTTTTGTTTTTGTTCATGATTTTCTTCTTCAACTGGCAGAGGTACCTCAATAGTGTTCTCAACAGGAATAGGATTTGGTTGAGGAGCCACTCGAGGTGCTGGAGCAGGAGTTCTATCAAAACTCAAGGAAGGAGCCTCATTGTCGATTGGTTTACGACGTAGATACTCTTCACCAGACACAGCCTGTTGCGCGATGATGTCAACTTCTGTAAGAAGACCAACATACTCAACAAGACTAATCACATTTGCAAACATTGGATTACGGATACCAACTTGGTTTGGCACGTAAAGTTTAACATTTGTTTCAAAAATCTCTTGAGCAACTTCAACCACACCTGGCATGATAGCTGTTCCACCTACAAGGACAATGCCACCAGGCAAATCAAGTAGACGTCCTCGAGTCAAGTCTTGTTTAACTCTATCAAGGATATGCTTCACACGAGCTGAGATAATCTCAGCAAGGTATTTTTCTGTAATTTCAACAGGTGAATTCTCACCTACAACCTCTACTTGGACAGTTTCTGTTTCGCTTGCTTCTTCAATATCTGCATTACCAAAATTGAACTTAAGCGCTTCAGCAATCTGCATTGAAGTCTTCAAAACTTTTGAAATATCCTTAGTGATGTACTCGCCACCTTCAGAATAAATATTGGTAAATTGAAGTTCTTGAGCACGCATGCTTGCAACAGTTGTTTGACCGCCACCCATATCAATAACAGTAGCACCAAACTCACGTTCACCTTCATTCAGAACAGCACGTGTCATTGCAAGAGGAGAGATGATAATATTCTCTACTTGAATACCAGCACGTTCAACTGTCTTACGAAGGTTGTGAAGAATTGTTGTTGGTCCTGTATAAATGAGACCTCTCATTTCAAGACGAATCCCCATCATTCCACGAGGATCACGAATTCCTTGGAAGCCATCAACAATAAACTCTTCAGGAACTAGTGAGATAACCTCACGCTCAGGTGTAATGCTCTTTGTCAAGGCTGAGCGAACAACACTTTCAACATCTTCATCTTTGATTTCTTTTGATTCACTTGTTACAGGTATCATACCTTGTGTAGGCTCAATTTGAAGAAGATTAGCTGGAAGCCCAACGTTCACTTGCTCAATAACAATCCCAGCTTTTTCCTCTGCTTGTTCAATAGCTGTTTTGATTGTTTTCGCTGCAGCGTCAATGTCAACAATGATGCCATCTTTCACACCAGAACTCTTAACATTACTTACACCGATGACATTCATTGATCCATCAATAAACTCAGCAACAAGAACCTTAATCGAGCTAGTTCCTATATCTAATCCTGTAAAAAAGCCATCTCTAGCCATTCACTCGACCTCTCAATCTTTCCATTCAATATCTTTGTAAACTGTATAAAAACAGAATTATTCGGATACTATTGTACCATAAAAAAACGTAAAATGTCAGCATTTTACGTTTTTTATTATTCAATATTAGCCTTGGGCAGGGGAAGGACGAAGAGTTGTTTCTTGACCAACAGTTGGATTTTTCTGTCCTTGAATACCCGGATTTTCAGAATTAGACTCTTCCTCAGAATGCTGTTCAGTTGATGTTGTAGTATCTTGATCTTCTTCAGAAGTTGTATTTTCATCCTTTTTATCAGTCTTATCTTTGTCTTTCTTTTTATCCCCATCAGTTTTTGATGATTCAACCTCAGGAGTCGTTGTATAAAGTCCAACTTCCATATCAACAATACTTCCATCTGAAAGTTGGTTCTTAATTTTCTCGTAGTAAGGGAGCTTAACCGTTAATTGAGAAAGAGGAACACGAATGGAATTGCCATCATACAGCTCAATCGTTAGTAAATCTGAAGTTGCTTTAGTTGGCGTAAGATTAATAATTTGAATATTATTCTTGATTTTTGAATCAAGTTTATTTAATTCTTTTACTAAATCTTCGATTTTCTTCTCGTCATCCATCTTTAAAGTGATGAATTTATCAGGTAGATTGCTAGTTGAAACCGTTCCTCCTGTCTTACCACTTTCAAGAATAGAAACATAACCATTTGTAGTTTGACGATAAGCAACAATTGGGTATTCTTTTACTGCAATATTAAATTGATTTGGAAAACTATAAGTTACTGTAGCCTTTTTAACCCAAACATTGGTTTTTTCAACAGTTGATGCAATCTTTCCTTGGTTGAAAAAGACATGAGTGATATAGTCTGTATCAAGAATTCCACTTGCAACTTTCACATCTTCTGGTAGAGCATTTTTTGTTCCTGATACAGTGAGAAACTTTTGTTTTGACCAAGGTGAAATAAAGAAAAGTGAAAATACGATTAGGAGTGCAGCGATAAAAATAACTAGTCCCGCAAGATTTTGTTGTGCAATTGGAATATTACTACTCGTATTCCCTTTTTTTCGTTTCTTCTTTTTGGTCCTTTTTTTCTTTTTAACCTTCTTTTTCACTGATGGTTGGCTCTCATTTGAAGTCGCTCCTTCTGGATGAACGACCTTTCCATTCGTAAATTCTTCAGAATCTTCGGTTTCTTTTTTTCTCAAAAATTCGAGGTTTCTCTTCTGCCACTCTGTGAGAACTTGTTTTTCTTGTGATTCTTGATCCTTTTTTGCCATGAAATTCCTTTATTTTTTTGAAATACTAGTCACTAATAGGTTATAAAAATCATCAGGAGAAGTAATTTCCTCAGATTTAGCCATAGCTTCTTTGTAAGTCTCTGCATGTTCAACAAGTTGTTCAAACTCATGATTTAAGGTTTCCCAACTTAACTCTGCTTCCTGTAATTGACGTGCGTAACCTTTTCGTTCAAAATAGGCAGCATTTTCAAGTTGGTCTCCTCGGCTAGCTTCTTTCCCTAAAGGAATAATTAAATGAAGTTTTTTCATAGCTAACAATTCAAAAATCGTATTTGAACCACCACGAGTGACAACTAAATCTGCCGTATCCATAAGAGGTTGATACAAATCTGTCACATAATCAACTCTATAAAGATGACGTTCTAAGGTATTCAATGAAGAGTCCCCAGAAATATTAATGACATTATATTTTTCAGTCAGTTGTGGAGTATTACTAATAAAATCATTAAATACCTTTGCACCAGCTGATCCACCTATGAAAAGGACAGTTTTTAACTTGTCATCAAACTGTACTTTAATCTTATCCAGAGCATCAGACTGATTGGACGTTGCCATCCCTACCTTTGTAATAGCACCTATATGTTTTGTCTTCGCCAATCCTTTAGATTGTTCAAAAGTCGTAAACATAGTAGTCGCAAATTTATAGGCAATCTTATTGGCCAAGCCCATAGAAAGATCAGACTCATGCACATATACAGGAACGCCTAATAACTTAGAAGCAATTACCGGTGGCACTGAGACAAATCCACCTTTTGAAAAGAGTGCTTGAGGACGAATCTTGGCAATAATTGCAATTGACTGTAGAATCCCCCAACCAACTTTAAAGACATCCAACATATTTTGCCATGAGAAATAACGACGTAGTTTACCTGTAGCAATACTATGGAATGTCACATCCAAGCCAGATTTATCAATTTGCTCGTGTTCAATTCCGTGCTTATCACCAATATAGTGCACTTCCCATCCATCTTTTAGAAATTTTGGAATTAAGATAAGATTTAAAGTCACATGTCCAACAGTTCCACCACCGGTAAAAACAATTTTTTTCGCTTTTGCCATAGCCTATCCCTTCAATTGCTCAACAGTTGTGATAAATTCGTCACCACGCACTTCGAAATTCTTGTACATATCCCAGCTTGCATTTGCAGGGCTCAACAAGACAACATCTCCTGCACTGGCTTGATCAAAAGCAATACGTGTCGCATCTGCCACATCTTTGGCATCAAGATAAGTTACTCCTGCTTTATCAGCAGCACGCTTGACACGAGGAGCTGATTCCCCTAAAATCACCATTTTCTTAAGACCGGTAATGTCAGGAATGAGTTCATCAAATTCATTACCACGGTCCAAACCACCAGCAATCAAAATGACTTTACTATTATCAAAACCAGAAAGTGCTTTTTGTGTCGCTAAAATATTAGTTGACTTACTATCATTATAGAATTTCACTTCATCGATAGTATCAACGAATTGGAGACGGTGCTTAACACCACCAAAACTTGCGAGGGTTTCCTTTATAGCTTGGTTTGAAATACCTGACAATTTTGCTACAGCTATAGTTGCCAAGGCATTTTCAACATTGTGACTACCAGGAACGCCAATTTCATCAGCTCGCATCACTAATTCACCTTTGAAGTAAAGAGCACCATTTTCAAGATAGGCACCATCTACTTTTTCCACTGTTGAGAATGAAACTACTTGTGCCTTAGTTTGTGTAGCTAATTCCTTAGCTAAATCTTGATTGAAGTTCAAAACAACAAAATCATCCACAGTCATTTGATTTTGAATATTCCACTTAGCAGCCACATATGCTTCAAAACTACCATGATAGTCAATATGTGTCGGCATCAAGTTAGTAATCACAGCAATATGTGGATGGAAGCTGTCAATCCCCATCAATTGGAAAGAAGACAATTCCATAACTAAGGTATCTTGATTAGTTACTGACTGTGCAACTTCTGACGCAGGGAAACCAATATTCCCAGACAAGACACCTGATTTACCACCATGATTTAGGACATCAGCAATCATAGTTGTCGTTGTTGTCTTACCATTTGACCCTGTAATACCGATAATAGGTGCTTCAGATACTAGATAGGCCAATTCCACTTCAGTCCAAACCGGAATACCTTTTTCTAGTGCACGAGCTACCATTGGATTGTCATAACGAATTCCAGGATTTTTCACCATTAATTCAAAATTTTCATCCAAAAGTTCAAGAGGATGTCCGCCGCAAACAACCTTAATGCCTTCTTCAAGAAGGGCTTGGGCCGATGGATTTTCCTCAAATGGTTTACCATCATTTACTGTGACAATAGCACCCAACTTAGCCAATAGGCGAGCAGCTGCTTCACCAGATTTAGCCAAGCCAAGGACCAAAACTTTTTTATTTTCAAATTGTGTTACTGATTTCATAATTCGTCCATTCTCTCAAATTGTATCATAATCATTTTACCCTTTATCCCAAGCTATTTCAAGGAGTTACCTCTTCTTGGTAAAAGAAAAAGCCAATCTATCAGACTGACTTTTAATCTCATGCTACTTATTTATCTTCATGCTCAGCTTTTTCATGATTAAGGTCCGACATGGCGAAAAAATCTTTCAAGGTGAAATAGCTCAATACAAGCATTCCAACTGTAACAAAGAACTCACCAGGTAGGCTGAAGAATTTAATAATTGATAGCACTGCCAAAAGTAGGAGCAATGCTAAGGTAGCCATGACAAAGAGAAGATTCATGGTGTTTTTTACCGACTTTGGTGCAATAAAGAAATAGAATGATGCAATCAATACAGCAACAATCAGATAAAACATCTCTTCTCCTCTCTATATATTATTCAGCTTCTGCTGCTTTTTTCTTACGTTTATTGGCTTTATCACGCTCTGCTTTATTCAAAATTTGTTTACGCAAGCGGATAGATTCAGGCGTTACTTCCATGTATTCATCATCATCCAAGAATTCAAGTGATTCTTCAAGAGTCAAGATACGTGGAGTCTTGATAACAGCCGTTTGGTCCTTAGTTGCTGAACGCACGTTTGTCATTTGTTTTGCTGTAGTGATATTGACACCAAGGTCATTTTCACGAGCATTTTCACCAACAATCATACCTTCATAAACTTCAGTACCTGGGTTAACAAAGATTGTACCACGTTCTTCAATACGCATAATTGAGTAAGTTGTCGCTTTACCTGTATCGATAGAAACGAGGGCACCACGGTGACGTCCACCAATTTCACCAGCAACAACTGGCAAGTATTGGTCGAAGGTATGGTTCATGATACCGTAACCACGTGTCATAGACAAGAATTCAGTAGAGAATCCGATAAGTCCACGAGCTGGTACAAGGAAGATAAGGCGAGTTTGACCGTTACCAACCATTTGCATATCAAGCATGTCACCTTTGCGTTCTGAAAGGGCTTGGATGATAGAACCTTGGTACTCTTCTGGAGTATCAATTTGAACACGTTCAAATGGCTCACATTTCACGCCATCAATTTCTTTGATGATAACTTCTGGACGAGACACTTGAAGTTCGTATCCTTCACGACGCATTGTTTCAATAAGGATAGACAAGTGCAATTCACCACGACCTGATACAGTCCATTTATCTGGAGAATCAGTTGGATCAACACGAAGAGAAACGTCTGTTTGCAACTCTGCCAAAAGACGCTCTTCAACCTTACGTGATGTCACGTGTTTACCTTCACGGCCGGCAAACGGTGAGTTATTCGCCAAGAAAGTCATTTGAAGTGTTGGTTCGTCAATACGAAGAACTGGCAATGGTTCAACAGCATCAGTTGGTGTAATTGTTTCACCAACGAAGATGTCTTCCATACCTGAGATGGCAATCAAATCACCAGCTTTTGCTTCTTCAATTTCACGACGTTCCAAACCAAAGAAACCGAAAAGTTTAGTAACACGGAAGTTCTTTGTTGTTCCGTCAAGTTTTGAAAGGGTAACTTGGTCACCAACTTTTACAGTTCCACGGAAGATACGTCCAATACCGATACGACCAACAAAATCATTGTAGTCAAGAAGCGACACTTGGAATTGAAGAGGCTCATCTGAGTTATCTACAGGAGCTGGGATGTGATCAATAATAGTGTCAAAGATTGGAGCCATAGTGTGCTCTTGATCAGCAGGGTTATCTGACAATGATGATGTACCGTTAATCGCTGACGCATACACAACTGGGAATTCCAACTGATCATCATCGGCACCAAGCTCGATGAAGAGTTCAAGAACCTCATCAACAACTTCTTCCGGACGTGCTGATGGTTTATCAATCTTGTTAACAACAACGATAGGTGTCAAGTTTTGCTCAAGCGCTTTTTTCAGCACAAAACGTGTTTGAGGCATTGTACCTTCGTAGGCATCGACAACAAGGACAACCCCATCAACCATTTTCATGATACGTTCAACTTCTCCACCGAAGTCCGCGTGACCTGGTGTATCCATGATGTTGATACGTGTACCGTTATAAGCAACTGCTGTATTTTTGGCAAGAATTGTAATTCCACGTTCTTTTTCAAGATCGTTTGAGTCCATTGCACGCTCATCAAGCTCTTTACGCTCATCAAGAGTGTGTGATTGTTTCAACAATTCATCAACAAGTGTTGTTTTACCGTGGTCAACGTGGGCAATGATGGCTACGTTACGGATATCTTCTCTAAGTTTAGTCATTTTTTCCTCTTTAATTTTTATTTCAACTTTTAAAGTATACCACATTTTCAACAAAATGGCAGAGCTCAGCTGATTGTAAACGTTTTTCAACAAGAAAAAGGTGCTGTCCACCTATAATTGGTCAGACACACCTTCTGTCATTAGTTATCAATTGTAAGTGCAAGACTAGCAGCTCCAATAATACCAGCATCATTTCCAAGCTCTGCTAATTTCACTTTTGTTGTACGGCGAACTTGTGGGAATGCATAACGTGTAAAGTATCCTTCAACACGGCTACGCAAGAATTCACCAGCTGCTGAAACACCACCACCGATTACAACTGAATCTGGGTTAAGAATGTTTGAAATGTTTGCTGTTGCAAGTCCGAGGTATTGAGAGACTTTATCAACAATGCTATTAGCAAACTTATCACCTTCAGCAGCAGCTACGAAGATATCTTTACTTGTCACTTGCTCACCATTATCTACAGCAGCTTTAATAGAAGAGTTCCCTTCGTATCCTTCTGCCAAATGACGTGCTAAACGTACAACACCTGTTGCTGAAGCTACAGTTTCCAAACACCCCTTGTTTCCGCATGTACATTCAAATCCTGTTTCAGGTTCAACAATAATGTGACCAATTTCACCACCAGCACCGGCAACACCATGAATTAAATTACCATCAGCGATAACACCGCCACCAACACCTGTACCCAATGTTACAAAGACAACATCTGGATTGTTAGCACCAGCACCAACCCAACGTTCCCCCAGTGCAGCCACATTAGCATCATTATCAATAGCGAATGGAATACCAAGTTCTTTTTCAATGACAGAGCCAACTTCTTGAGTTTCTGCCCAGTTCAAGTTAAAAGCACCCGTTACTGTTTTATTTTCACGGTCAACTGCACCTGGAGATCCCATACCAATTCCAATGAAGTCTTCAGCAGTAAGTCCATACATTTCCAAACGGTGTTTCAAGGATTCAACAATGTTAGGAACGATGTGGCGACCATTTTCAAGCGTATTTGTCTCAATAGCCCATTTTTCTTGCACTTCACCTTCCGAAGTCAAAATACCAAACTTAACAGTTGTTCCACCAAGGTCAATTCCTAAGAGTTTTTTAGCCATTTTCTTTCTCCATTTCAATGCGATGTTCACGTCGTAAAATCATTTCAGCAGTAAGATAGTTGTCCTTGTCCACTAAACCATTCTGATAGAGGGCTTCTAATTCAATCTTCATCATTTCGATATCATAGAGCCTTTTCCCTAGGTAAACCACTATGCCAAACTGTTTCAACAACTGTTGAACATCATATAAAGTTTTCATAGCAATATTTTAGCAAAAAGCTTCTGCCATGACAAGATAGTTTTGAAAACCTTTACAGATTATTGTATACTTCAAGACTTAAAAAACCTAAGTCATTAAGACTCAGGTTATTGGCAGTTTGGGCAAATCCCATGTAAAATCATCTGTTCACGAGTAATGCGAAAACCAGTTTGTGATTCTACCTCTTCCTTGAAAGACGGAATCAGTAGGTCTAAGTCGGTAATGTGACCGCATTTTTCACAAACAATATTTAAGTGATCATGTCCCATAAAATCATAATAGGTTGTATTATCATTATTAACCTTAATTTCAGAGACAATTCCTTCTTCAACCAATACCTTCAGGTTGTTATAGACTGTCGCCAAACTCATCCCAGGATTGTCAGGGAGAAGATCATAATATATCACATCTGCACTAGGATGTTGATCAGACATCATCAAATAGCGAATAACAGCTTTACGAGATTCCGTCAACCGAATTCCCTTAGCTTTTAACTGATTTAGGACATCTTCATAAACGCCTAGACTACGTCGATGCTCAGACATATCTCCGCCTCCCTTCTTCTAAAAGTATTTTACGTCTATTATACACTTTTAGAGGAACTCTTGACAATCATCTTAACTCAAAAATGCTTATCTCAAGCCTGGCGCTTGTCCAAGCTCAGCAGTCAACATCCAGATTGTCTTATCAATTTCAGATTTAGCTGCAGTGAAGATATCATTTGAAGGAGCATCTCCTTCTTCATCTGTGATATCCAAACCAACTTGGAACAATACTGACAAATATTTGTATGTATCAACCAATAATTGAATTTGATCAGACATTGGCTTATCAAATGTACCAGTAGTTTCAGTCAAGCCTGAATTAGATGAAAATTCTACCAAAGTTGAGTATGGTTCCCCACCGATAGTAATCAAACGTTCACTAATAACATCAAGATGAGCATTCAAACTATCCATCAATTCATCCATTTTTGGATGAAGATAGAGGAAACCAGGACCACGCATATACCAATGAACTTGGTGAACAATTGAAGCTGCTACAGACAAATCAGCAACTGCTTGATTCAAAACTGCTTTAGTTTTTGTATTTGTTGGAGTTTCAGCTTGTTGGTTAACTGTTTCATTGATTGTTTCTTTAATTGAATCTACCATATTAATTCTCCTTATTTAGAATTACTATTATTTACACTTTTATTTTAGAATATTTCTAAATAATATGCAAGTGAAATGCTTTTTCTCATTCTTTTTCGAATAATTAGGTATGTTAAGCATTATTTATTTTTTTCTAGGAGCCTCTTTAGGCTCATTTATCGGACTAGTTTGTGATCGTTTTCCTGAGAACTCGATTATTTTTCCTAGTAGTCACTGTAGCCATTGCAAGCATCAGTTGCGTTTTTTCGAGATGATTCCTATCCTCTCACAACTTTTCTTAAGATCTCGATGTCGTTCATGTCAGACTCCTATCCCTTTTCGTTACCTCTTTATGGAACTATTTTGTGGGGTAATATGTCTTCTATATTTCTATGACTTTTTAAGTCTTGAAGTAACCTACTTTCTTTACTTCAGCCTTTGTTTATCTATTTTTGATTTGCAACAGAAATCCTATCCACTTCTGATCTGGATAGTTGGAACAGTCCCACTCCTATTCATGGGCAACTATTACCTCACATTTGCCATAGGGATAATCCTCGCTTTCCTTTCTTTTATAAAACATCTAAATATTGGGGAAGGTGATTTTCTCTACTTAGCAAGTGCCTCACTTATTTTCCCATTTTCAAAAATACTTCTAACTATCGAGCTTGCGTGCCTATTAGGGCTAGCGTATTTCCTTATACGAAGAAATCTTAAGGAATGTATCGCATTTGTCCCATTTCTTTTTCTAGGGATTGTACTTCTTACCTTTTATTCAATTGTATAGAAAAAAGCCGATAAACTCGGCTTTCTTTATTAGTTCATATTAACACGGTGCCACTCATTAATAACATAAGAGAGCATTCCTAATTGTTGGAGACCCCAACCGCTGATTTCATCTGAATTTTCAGTTGATCCACCAAGGTAACGTGTATAGATTGCAACCATATAAGGTGTATCTTCCATAACGATAGCATCAACGTTAAGTGCTTCACGGACATAACCTGGTTTTTGGTAAATTGTCAGATTAGGAAGATATGTCTTATAGTACTCATTAGGGAATGACTCACCAATGTAGTGGAGAATATCTTTGTAATTATCTTGGTGTTTCCAAAGGTAATCCAAAACTTGGATGTAATAATCCGTCGTTGTCTTATTACCATGCATTTGGATAGTTTTCACTTCACCTTTTGATTTACCATATTTATCAAGCATGCCATAGAATTTTTCCATACCACCAAGGCGTTCCGCCAAAGCATAGGCTGGAGTATTCTCAGAGTAAACAAGAGAATACTCTTGCATTTCTGGAATAGTCATTGAACCACCGAAAGCAGCAACGTAATTATCATGTTCGCCTTGATACTCATACTCAGTATTAGTAATATCAAAACGTTCAGTTAAAGAAAGTTTTCCTTTATTAACCTCATCCATGACAAGCATGTTTAGTGGCAATTTATAAGTTGATCCTGCAGTCATTGGCTGAGTATCATTCATAGAGAATTGCTCATTTGTCTTGGTATTTTTATATGAAAAGGCAATTTGGCTAGACTCGATACCTTGGTCAGCCATAAAAGCTTCAACCACTTGGTTCAATGTCATGTTAGCATAATCATAATACAATCCATTACCATACATGGTATCTGCATCTGCTTCCATGACTGCTTGTTTAGCTTCGGCTGATTTATTAGTTGGAGTTACCTTTTCCTCTTTTTCTTTGTCTTCTTTTTTAGTGACTTTAGAACTAGAGCCGAAGATATTTCCAAGGCTACCAGTGTGACCAGCTTGTTTCCCACGTCCTGCTAAAGCAAGCATGGCAACAAACAAAAGTATTACCAGAACACTTAGGAAGGCTAAGATAAGATATGCTTTTTTATCATCACGAGATGATTTTGATTTAGATTTCTTAGAGCGTCTACTTCTAAGTGGCAAGGTTTCAGTTTTTGTTTCTTTTTCCTTGTGCTCAACTGGTACTACTGTTTCTTCAGCTACTTTTTTGTCTGCTGATTTTTTAGAAACCTTTTTTGTATCTTTTTTCGCTTCTTTTTTGTTGGCCTTTTTAGCGCCTTTTTTGACATCTTTTTTAGTATCTTTAGTGTCTTTCTTGACGTCTTGTTGAAGATCTTGTTTTACCGAATCCTTCTTTTTATCTTTAGTTTTTCGGCGACTTCCACTGTACTTCTTGCTTGAATGTTTTTTCTTTTTTTTCATAACAATAATAGTTTAAGCTATAATTCACTAAAAAGCAAGGAGATTTTACAATCATATTACAAAAAAATTATCCTCTTTTATTGAGGATAATTTTAAACTTATTTAGCTGCTGCATAAAGCTCAGCAACTTTATTCCAGTTAATGATTTCAAAGAAAGCTTTGATGTAGTTTGGACGTACGTTACGGTAGTTTAGGTAGTAAGCATGTTCCCAAACATCAAGCGCCAAGATTGGTTTCTTACCGTCTGAGATAGGAGTGTCTTGGTTAGCAGTTGAAACAACTTCAAGTTTACCTTCATCGTTAACAACAAGCCATGCCCAACCTGAACCAAAACGAGTTGTTGCTGCTGCTGTGAAAGCTTCTTGGAAGGCTTCAAATGATCCGAAAGCTTCGTTAATAGCAGCTGCTACTTCAGCAGTTGGTTCTTGTTTTTCAGGAGACAAAAGTTCCCAGAAAAGTGCGTGGTTAAGGTGTCCACCACCATTATTAATAAGTGCTTGACGAATATCAGCTGGGATTTGTTCCACATCAGCCAAAAGTGCTTCAATGTCTTCACCAATTTCTGGGTGTTTTTCAAGAGCAGCATTAGCATTTGCTACATAAGTTGCATGGTGTTTATCGTGGTGAAGAGTCATTGTTTCAGCATCAATGTATGGTTCCAAAGCATCATATGCGTAAGGAAGGTCTGGAAGAATAATTGCCATAGTAAAGGTCCTCTTTTCATTTTTTCTCCATTTTACCGCAAAGTGGTAGAGCTTTCAAAAATTTTGCTTACAAAATCATAGAAAACTCCATACCTCTAGCGGTTTGATAGAATTTTTAAAAGTGCTAAATCAAACAAGTAGTCTTTATCTAAAGTTCCTGTTTTTATCTGGTAATCTGTCTCTACTAAAATCTTAATCGTCATCATTAAGAATGTTACTGATAAGGGACGGCTATCTCTCAGTGCGAAACGAACCTGAAACTGATTAACTTTACGCCCTAGATAATCTGAGAGACTTGAAACAATTTGCTGCTCACTTTTACCTTGAGCAGATAAAAGTTTAACCTGTAAATAGGTACGAAACTGTCCCAACATAACAGCAATCAACTTAATCTCATCTTCACCCTGCAGCCGTAAATCATGAACCAATTCACGAACGCTCTGAATCTGTCCTCGTATAAGAAGTTGCGTCATATCAAAAATGTTATCTTGCAAACTTTTCGGAATGGCCTCAGCAATATCTTGCGATGAGATGTTTCCTTCCGTTTTATATCCCTTTAGAAAAGCTAAGTTTTTTTGAACATCTGAAAAATCAAAATTTGACTTGATCAAAAGTTCCTCAAAGACTCCTGTATCAAATGTAAGCCCCTCTTGATGCGCCTGCTTTTGAAAATAGGTTCTAAGTTCTGCATCTTTTAAAGGACTAGCTTCAAGCACCATGGCATCACGTTTGAGAAGTTTGACTAAACGACGCTTTCCATCTAGCTTTCCTGCAGACATTAAGACAAGACGAGTTGTTTCAACAGGAGACTCAAGATAATTTTCAAGACGCTTCAACTCTTTCTCATCCAGATACGACTTTTTAGCAGTAGTCATATCTGCGAAATGATCAAAAATGACCACCTTCTCATCTGCAAAAAAAGGCATACTTTCTAAATCGAGCTCAGCATCTTGATAATCAGTCTCCGACATATCAAAATAAGAATAGGTTAAGTCACTGGAATCAAAACCAATTTGTTTTAAAAATTTTTCTTTAGCTTGACTATACTGCCCTAAATCCTCGCCCGCCAAGACCGTTATCATGGGGAGCTTTTCTTTGGACAGCTTTTCAATCGTTTCCATAGCAATCATGGTTTTATTATAACAGAATTTTCACCATAACAAAAAGCCCACCACTAAAGTGATGAACTTTACTTTATTAACCAGAGTTACGAAGGCCTGTTGCAATACCGTTGATGGTAATGTGAATAAGGCTTATTTCGTCATCGGTCAAATCATTGTTACGAAGACGTTTAATCAATTCAATTTGGATGTAGTTCAAGACATTGAAGTATGGCAAACGGAAGTCCAAACTTGCTTTAAGTGATGGACTTTCATCAAGGAAGCCATCATGTTTTTCAATAGCAAGAATAACATCCTTAGTCAACTGCCACTCATCCAAAATAATATTGAAGACACTACGTACTTCTTCACTCTCTGCCAATTGTGCATAGTGGAAGGCGATATTCATGTCTGATTTTGAAAGCACCATGTCCACGTTTGACAAAAGTGAACGGAAGAATGGCCATGTTTCAAACATATGTTGAAGTTTCTCAAGGTTGCCTTCTTCAGCTTGGATAAAGCGATTAAAGGCAGAACCCACACCATACCAACCTGGGAACATGATACGGTTTTGTGACCATGAGAATACCCAAGGAATCGCACGAAGACCAGAAATCTCAGTAATAGTCTTACGAGCCGCTGGACGAGAACCGATATTCAAACTTGAGACTTCTTTAATAGGGCTTGCTTCAAAGAAGTAATCATAGAAATGTTCATTTCCAAAGACTAGATCGCGATAGATAACATTAGAATCATGAACAATACCGTCCATAATTTCACGGAAATCAACCAATTCATCTGGGTCCGCAATCTGACGTGTTACCATACGGTCAAGAGCAGCTGAAACAAGCATTTCAAGATTGTAGTAGGCAGCATCCTTATTACCATATTTATTACCGATAACTTCACCTTGTTCAG
Organism: Streptococcus sp. HMSC065H07; assembly: GCF_001837325.1. NCBI lineage: Bacteria > Bacillati > Bacillota > Bacilli > Lactobacillales > Streptococcaceae > Streptococcus > Streptococcus sp. HMSC065H07. The sequence goes on along the minus strand of NZ_KV832043.1, from coordinate 10,752 downwards.
TCAAACGGATACGGTCCTTAATAGTACCAAATGGTTGAGACGTAATAGCATCGTATGATGGGCCACCACCACGACCGACAGTACCACCACGACCATGGAAGAAGGTAATCTTAATGCCACGCTCTTCACCAATCTTAGTCAATTCATTTTGAGCTTTGTAAAGCGTCCAACCTGAAGACAAGTAACCACCATCTTTGTTAGAGTCTGAGTAACCCAACATGATTTCTTGGTAGTTGTTGCTATTCTTGATCCAACGTTTAACGATATCATAACCAAGATATTGTTTCATGATATCATTAGAGTTTTCCAAGTCTTCGATAGTTTCAAAAAGTGGAACGATTTGGACACGCGCACGTTCTGTATCAACCAAGCCAACTTCTTTAAGAAGGATAGCCAACTCAAACATATCAGAAACGCTCTCAGTGTGAGAAATGATATGTTGTTTGATGACATCTTCACCGATATAGTCTTTCAAGAGACGAGCAGTGCGGAAGATCGCCAATTCTTTTTCAAGTGTTTCAGACTTAGGCACATTAGTTGATGACAAGGTACGAGGGTCTTCTTGCAATTCTTTAAGAAGAACCGCAACTTTTTCAACCTCTGTTAATTCACTATAGTTATCAACAATATTTGCAGATTTAAGCAACTCTGCTACACATGCTTCATGAACACTTGAATCTTGACGCATATCGATTGTAGCAAGATAGAAACCAAAGACTTCTACAGCTTGAAGAAGCTCTTCGAAATCACCTGAAATCAAGACAGCATCGTCGTTTTCAAGAAGTGAATTTTTGATTGCCAAAAGATCGTCATGGAAGGCATCTGCTGTTTCGTAGAATTCTGTTGTTTGTTGTGAGACAGCTTGAAGACTTTGGCTGAGACGTTGTTGCACGTAATCAGCTACTACTTCACCTGTTGAAGCTGAACCCAGACGAACATTTTCAGAAAGGCGTTTAGCAACTCTTTCCTTATTGAAGTTTCCTTCTTTAAAGAAAAGAAGTGTCTGAATCAACTTAGACTGGATGTAACTGAAAGCACGACGGTAGGGTTCATTTTCACGATAAACAGATGTATCTGGAGAATGTTTCGCCATCTCTGCTACTGTATCTGAAACCTCAGTCAAGCGTGATGAAAGTGAGAATGAACGATAAAGATTATCAACTTTTTCGATATAGTAGTTGAGGATAACTTCACTTTGCAATGTTGCAGAAAGTTTAAGAGTTTCTGCTGTTACAAATGGGTTCCCGTCACGGTCACCACCAATCCACATACCCATAGTAATAGGGGTTGGATTGTCGAGTTCAATACCTTTTTCAACTGCTAAACGTTTGAATTCATGTGATAAGTTCGTAATCGCCTTAATCAATGAGGAGTTATAATACTCCATAACGTTAGTGATTTCGTTTTTAACCTTAAGTTTTTTCTCACGAATGATATCTGTTTGCATCATGATTTCTACATAACGACGCAAATCTGCATACCATTTATCCTTGTTGATAAGACCAGCCTTAACATCACGATGCTTACGGAGAAGTTCGTGAATGTGGTTAGTCAATTCAAGCATGGTTTTACGTTGAACCTGAGTTGGGTGGGCTGTCAATACTGGCACGACATTGACATGTTCAAGAATGTCACGTGCATTTTCACTTTCAGCGACAACATCAAAGGTTTCAGACAACTTACCTAGATAAGATTCATCAATATTGTTCTTGTGGTTGACTTCATAAGCCAAATCCACGTCTTCAGAGATATTAATCAAAAGAGGTAACAAAGAGAAATAACGTGATGCAACGACCATATCGTCATTTGTCATTTCTGAAATGGCTTGTGTAAGGGCCACATAGTCACCTTCATCATAAAGTTCAACCAAATGTTGGATAGTTGTGAGACCTTGCTCTCCAGCCATGCCTCGTGTTGCATCATCCAACAATTCTTTCAAGATACCAACTTCTTCAGAGATGATTTCCTGGTTGTTACTGCTTTCCAATTTGTTAAAAGCCAAACCTTATTCTCCTTACTTTATGTAGTACCCTCTTATCATATCACTTTTAAAACAAAAGTAAACTATTTTCCTTTAAATCGTCAGTTATTTTGCAATTTTCCGACTTTTTCAAGTAAATTTTCAAGCTATTTCCGAACTTTATTAAAAAAGACTCTGAAACAGAGTTCAGAATCTTAATTATACTTTTCTTGATAGAATTTGATTTCATCGCCATCTTCAACCTTAAGTTGGTTGGCTGCTTTTTCACCAAGTTTACCATTGACATCAAACATCCAATAGATGCCCTTATCTTTATCTTGAGAAATACCATCAATCTCAGTGATGAAGCCATCGTTTTCTTGAACAGGATATACCTCTTCCAATACATCAAGCACTGTATCACCTTTTTGGATTTCTACTGATTTTTTCTTACTTTCCTTATCTGTTTTCAAAATCAAAGTCACTTGACCTTGAACCTTAGACTGATGATTATTTGTGCTGCTAGTAAGTTTAGCTGCCTCATTTTTTCCACAGGCTGCTAGAGTAACAAGTGATAAAGCAAGAAAAATATATGTCGCTAATTTTTTCATTTCAAAAACCTCCTAAAAATAGACTGGATGAATGGATAGAATAGAAGCGTCGATACTGCATGATAGGTATCGTAAAGAAGACCAGAGATAACAAAGGTAATCCCACTCTTAAATAGAAGGCCATAACTGTAATCCATGAGAACTCCATAGAGAAAGGACAAAAGAGTTACCAAAGCAATCTGCCAAACAAGTGATAACCTAGGTGCAATCAAACTCCAAAGAGCCATCAAAACGCCGAAAGCCAGAATCTGATTAAAAATCCAGGGACCAAAACCAAAGATGAATCCTGAGATTGACATGGTCAATGCCATAATCAAGAGACCATCTACTAACCCCAAATAAAGAACAGCCACAAAAAACATTGCTGTAATAGGCTGAATATTTGGCAAGCCTATAAATGCTGACCGCAATCCTACTGCCAGTGCTGACAAAATGGCTATCCGAGCCATTCGTTGAATCGTTAATTTCATATATCTATTATGCCAGAAATATGGAAAGATGACTAGTTTTCGAAAATAAAAACTAAATATTTCTTGAAATACAGAGTGAGATTGTACAAATTGAAGAAAATAATGTCCCTTGTTGCCTCTCCCAAATATCAAACAGTTTGATTAGGCTGAATATTTGATATAAAAAATGTACTCCCATTCACTATCCTCTGTCATCTTGACAACATTAAATAATTAAGTTGAGTTAATTTTAAAAGTTAACTTGACTTAATTATTATTTTAAAGTATATTAAACCCAAGGAGGTAGCTAATGATTCAAATTGAAAATATTAATGTGTCTTACCAACAGACATTAGCTCTGGATAATATCACCTTAAACTTGGAGGGACCTAGTATTACTGGGATTATTGGACCAAATGGTGCTGGTAAATCAACTCTAATTAAAGCATTAATTGGTATTATTCCTCACTCTGGAAAAATCCTTTTCAATAAACAACCGATTCGTCAGCAATTGAATCGTATTTCCTATGTTGCACAGAAGGCTGATATTGATTTTAACTTTCCGATTACTGTCAGAGAGTGCATCTCTCTAGGACTCTATCCCAAAACTAAGTTCTTTAAACGTCTATCTAAGAGTGATTGGTCTAAGGTCACAGATGCTTTAACACTACTTGGTCTAAATGATTTGGCCCATCGACAAATAAGCCAATTATCAGGAGGCCAATTTCAACGTGTTCTAATCGCTCGTTGTCTTGTACAAGAGGCTGATATTATTTTATTAGATGAACCCTTTGTAGGGATTGACTCTGTTAGCGAAGATATTATCATGAACACCTTGAGAGAACTTAGGGACAAAGGTAAGCTTATTCTTATTGTCCACCATGATTTGAGCAAAGTTCCTCATTATTTTGACCAAGTTATCCTCCTAAATCGTAAACTGATTGCTAGTGGGCCTACTAATCTTGTTTTTAATGAGGATAATCTCCGTAAAACCTACGGTAACAGTTTATTTTATAAAGGAGATGTAAATGATTTCTGAATTTATTGATGGTTTGCTAAATTTCCACTTCTTACAAAATGCTCTTATAACGGCTTTAGTTATTGGAATTGTCGGTGGTGCTGTTGGTTGTTTTATTATTCTAAGAGGTATGTCACTTATGGGTGATGCAATTTCACATGCGGTTCTACCTGGGGTAGCCATTTCCTTTATCTTGGGTATTAACTTTTTCATAGGAGCTATCATCTTTGGACTTTTAGCTTCTACAATGATTACCTATATCAAAAGCAATTCCATTATTAAGAGTGACACGGCAATTGGGATTACCTTTTCGAGCTTTCTAGCTCTCGGTATTATTCTCATCGGTGTTGCTAATAGTTCCACAGATCTCTTTCATATTCTCTTCGGGAATATTCTAGCTGTACAAGACATGGATATGTGGATAACGATTATCGTTTCACTTCTCGTACTAGCAACTATTACAATCTTCTTTCGCCCTTTACTCCTAACATCCTTTGATCCAATTTTGGCCAAGTCTATGGGAGTTAAGGTCACCTTCTACCACTACTTACTTATGGTTATTCTAACTTTGGTTTCTGTAACTGCCATGCAGAGTGTTGGCACTATTCTTATTGTGGCACTTTTAATTACACCGGCTGCCACTGCCTACCTTTATGTTCATAGCCTAAAAACAATGATTCTTCTCTCATCAGGATTGGGGGCTCTGGCATCTGTTCTAGGTCTTTTTATCGGCTATAGTTTTAATATTGCAGCTGGTTCGAGCATTGTATTAACGTCTGCTCTACTCTTTCTCATCAGCTTTTTCATCGCCCCAAAACAAAGTGGCATGAATAAAACTTCTAAACAATAAAAAATAGGATGAAAATAATATGAAAAAAATACTATCAACAATAGTACTACTACTTTTAGCGGTAGTTACTCTAACAGCTTGTACCAATAAACAAGGCAGTAACAAGGATAAATTACGAGTCGTTACGACCAATTCCATTATTGCTGATATCACCAAAAATATTGCTGGAGATAAAATCACTCTCCACAGTATTGTCCCCGTTGGTAAGGATCCTCACGAATACGAACCCCTTCCTGATGATGTAAAGAAGACATCGCAAGCTGACTTGATTTTTTACAACGGTATCAATTTAGAAACTGGTGGAAATGCTTGGTTTACTAAGTTAGTCAAGAATGCTCATAAAACAGAAAATAAAGATTATTTTGCAGTTAGTGATGGTGTTGAGGTAATTTACCTTGAAGGGCAATCAGAAAAAGGTAAGGAAGATCCCCACGCTTGGCTTAATCTGGAAAATGGGATTATTTATGCTCAAAATATTGCTAAGCAACTGATTGCTAAGGACCCTAAAAACAAGACCTACTACGAAAAGAATCTAAAATCCTATACTGACAAACTTAGTAAACTGGACCAAGAAGCTAAAGAGACATTTAACAAGATTCCCGATGAGAAAAAACTGATTGTCACTAGTGAAGGATGCTTCAAATACTTCTCTAAAGCCTATGGCGTACCATCTGCCTACATCTGGGAAATCAATACAGAAGAAGAAGGCACACCAGACCAAATCAAAACACTCGTGGAAAAACTACGTCAAACAAAGGTACCAGCTCTCTTTGTCGAATCTAGTGTCGATGAACGCCCTATGAAAACAGTATCTAAGGATACCAATATTCCTATTTATGCAAAGATCTTTACAGATTCTATTGCTGAAAAAGGGCAAAACGGTGATAGCTACTACAACATGATGAAATATAATCTGGATAAAATCTCCCAAGGCTTGAATCAGTAAAAATCTTATCTAAGAAATATTCTGTATTCTTATGATAAATCTGTTATACTAAGGTGAGACTATTTTCAAAGGAAGAGAAATGACACCTAATAAAGAAGACTACCTCAAATGTATCTATGAGATTGGTACTGAAGAAGGTAAAATAAGCAATAAGGAAATCACAAACCGTATGCAGGTGTCTCCACCTGCTGTGACGGAAATGATTAAGAAATTGATTTCAGAAGACCTCATCATCAAAGACAAAGTCAAGGGCTATCTTCTAACGAAAACTGGTAAAATCAATGTCGCTGAACTCTATCGGAAACATCGCCTCATCGAAGTCTTTTTGGTGGACCACTTGCAATATACTTGCGACCTAATTCATCAAGAGGCTGAAATTTTAGAGCATACTGTCTCTGATCACTTTATCAATGCCCTTGACCGCCTACTCAATTACCCCCAAACCTGTCCACACGGTGGGCAAATCCCCAAGTCAGGTCAGCTCATAGAGGAAATCTACAACCAGACTTTTACACAAGACCTAACTCCTGGAGACTATGTACTTCGTCGAGTTCAGGATCAAATTGATTTACTCCATTATTTGGAAACTGTCGGTCTTAAAATTGGGGTAACTTTTACCTTGAAAGGCTTTGACCCTTTTACACAACTCTACCGCCTGAATATTGATGGAAAAGAAATTCAAATTCCAGAAACTGTTGCTAGCAACCTTTATATTGAATCAAACTAAAAAAGCGAGGCTGATAAACACCTTTAGAAGTGTCATCAGTCTCACTTTTTTTACATTTGTTTCAAGCGTTCCACCCGTTCTGAAATTGGTGGGTGAGTATAGAAGAGCTTCTGCAAACCAGATTCCTTTTTAGGATCATTGATATAGAGGGCTGCGCTCGCATCATCCACATGATGTTGCATTGGCGTACTATTATCAAGTTTAAGCAGAGCATTAATCATACCTTGTGGGTTACGTGTTAATTCGACGCTAGAAGCATCAGCTAGAAATTCACGCTGGCGTGAAATAGCCAACTGAACCAGAGTAGCTGCCAAAGGTGCCAAAATAATGGCAATCAAGGAAATAATGAGAAGAATAATCTCCAAGCCACTACTTCCATTACGGTCATCATCATTACGACGACGGCCTCCACCCCAGAACATCATATTGCGAGCCATACCAGCTAGCATGGTGATCGCAGATGCCAAGGCTACTGCAATAGTCGAAATACGGATGTCATAGTTACGAATATGGCTGACTTCGTGCCCTATGACCCCTTCAAGTTCCTCACGATTCATAACTGCAAGAAGACCTGTCGTAGCAGCTACAGCAGCATTTTTAGGGCTAGACCCCGTCGCAAAAGCATTCATTGAAGGATCATCAACAATAAAGACACGTGGCATCGGTATTTGTGCCACCATAGCCATATCTTCAACCACATGATAAAGGTTTGGAGCGGTTTGTTCATCAACCTCTCGTGCACCATTCATAGCCATAACGACATTGGTTGATTGGAAAATCATGGTAACGGCATAGATAAAACCGATAACTAGAGCAAGAATCAAACCACCGAAGCCTGAACCTAACCAAAGATAGCCGACACCGTAACCAACAAGGCCCAACAAGAGGAAAAAGACCAGGAGCAAAAGCCAAGTCTTTCTCTTATTTCGAGCAATCTGATCAAATAACATATTAGTTACCTAGTCCACTGAAATCAACCTTAGGAACAGCTTTTTCTTCTTCAGGTGTTTCAAGGAATTCAGCAGCCTTAAAGCTAAACATCTTAGCAATAACATTGCTTGGGAATGTTTCCAATTTCACATTGTAGTTACTTGTCACACTGTTATAAAGTTGACGTGAATAGGCAATTTTGTTTTCAGTGTTTGTCAACTCTTCTTGAAGCTGGCTGAAGTTTGCACTAGCCTTAAGGTCAGGGTAACTTTCAGCTACCGCAAAGATTCCAGAAACCTGGCGTGTCAATTCATCACTAGCACGCATCGCTTCTGCTGGCGAAGTCGCCGCTGCTACTTGATTACGAAGTTCTGCTACTTTTTCAAGTGTTGAACCTTCGTATTTTGCATAACCTTTAACAGTCTCAATCAAGTTAGGAAGAAGGTCATTACGACGTTTCAATTGAACATCAATTTGACTCCATGCCTCCTTAGTTTGCATACGGCTTTTAACCAAGCCGTTATAACTTGCAATAACAAAAATTACAAGAACAACGATAATGGCAATAATAATCCAAATCATATTTTTATTCCTTTCTTGTACTGAAAAAGAGTCAATTAACCTCTCTTTCAAGTATCTTTGATAGTCTCAGTATATCAAATTTTCAGATAAAAGTGGTAAAATCTGAGTCGTTTTACAAAAAAGCTGGACATCTTGTCCAGCTTTTGTATTACTCTTTAGACGTGTGTCGTTTACCTTGGGCTAGGGCATCTGCTTCTGTCATTGTAACGACATTTGCTTTGTTGGTATTGCTAGGCATACTGTTGATGTCATACCAATAAACATCTGCTGTACCATGACGCGCCACATAAACTGTTCGACTTTCTTCTTGTGTAGGTTGCACAGGCTCTGGCTCAGAACTTGGTTGTTCAGTCACCTGTGAACTCTCAGAACTAGGCTCAGATGGCGCTTCAGTAAATTCAGTAACCGTATTTGTCGCTGTCCCATCTGCATAATTGATTTCTGCATTTGGTGATTGGTTATCCAAGACAACATGTGTAACTCCCTGACTGTCAAGAGTCTCCTTATCTCCACCAAGTTTAATTTCCAAGAGGTTTCCAGAACTATCGATACCAACATACTGAAGTTCCACTTGACGAGGCAACAACTCGTCTCCACTGTAGATAGCTGTTACCTTATAATCTAACCAATAGTTAGGGTGGAGTGCCAGCCAGTTATCCAAGCGATTCTCGTAATAAAGCATGCCTGACTGATTACCTTCGTCGGTTCCTTTATAATTTCCAGAATTCAACCAGGCAGTCATAGGTACTAAATTCTTGCCCTCGTCATTGACACCAGAAAACTGATAGCCAATCAAATGCCCTCGATTCATTAGCCAAGATTTTGATTTACCGTCACCATAATAAAACTTATAGTTATGCCATCCTACAGGATCATATTTTATTTTACCGGGACGCTTATTCTTCGGCTCGTCCTTATCTTGTAACTGTATATGAGCACTGTGGGCACGTCCTAACTGGTCCTTCTCCTCCATGACAAACTGCTTTTGACCATTAAAAGTCAAGATACCATTGTTCTCATCCGCTTGAACCACTTGAGAGCTCACAGCCGAAGATTGTTTGCTAGTATCAAATGAAAATCCGAATCCTAAAGTAAATACTAAAACAAGAAGAGCAAATAAACGAATCCTACTATTTCTTTTTTCTTTCATCATCTTAACTCCTTAATTTCTCTTATCACTTTAATTATACAGGACCAAATCAAAGTGGATGATTAAAAATAAAGAATAATGATATTAGGTATCTTAGAGCTTGCTTAAAAACAAAAACACCCAATTTAATGGATGTTTCTTACCTATTATTTACCTGCTTTTTTACCTTGTTTTGTAAGATAAACTGTAGATATACTTAGTGCTGCAGCAACTCCGACAAGAAGGAAGACCGTTGTCGTATTAGACTTACCTTTTTCTTTTGAAGTGCTAGCTTGGCTTTCAGAACTCTTGGCCACCTGTTTTGCCTCAGTTGCTTTATCAATACGGGCGACATTCTTAGGTGTGTCATCCTTCTTGCTTTCCGCCAATTCTGACAAATCACTGCTAATCTCTTTGGCAACACCTTCAGAGCTTGTAAGTGATGCCGCTTCTGAGGCTAATGTTTCAGAGGCCATAACCGCCATAACTTTACTTGCAATCACATCCACAGACTTCTCATTCAAAAGAGAATTAAAGCGAATAGCTTCTGAGGCGAGCTGACTACTTGTTACAGAGATTTTTAGGTCATTGTTATAAGCGACCTGACTATTTGGCGAGATGCTGACAACTTCAGATGTACGTGCTGTTGTTGGAGCTTCAGAAACTTTGACATCAACCTGACTTGTTGAACCCTTTTCAATAACTTCTGAAGAAACCTCGCTAATCGGATCCTTTTGTGTACTTTCTGAAGTTGGAGATGTCTCTGGGCTGTCAGAAGTAATTGCTACGTCAACCTGACTAGTAGATGAAGCTACTGAAGTTGCCTCATTCTTTGGTGACTCAGAGGCTGGAGCAGTTGAACTTGCTTCACTCTTTGGTGTTTCTGATGCTGAAGTCTCGGAGATTACCTCACTGTTAGATACTTCAGAAACTGGAGTGCTTGAACTTTCCTCACTCTTTGGGGTTTCTGAAACTGAAGTCTCGGAAGCTACTTCACTGTTTGATGCTTCAGAAACTGGAGTGCTTGAACCTCCCTCACTCTTTGGGGTTTCTGAAACTGAAGTCTCGGAAGCTACTTCACTGTTTGATGCTTCAGAAACTGGAGTGCTTGAACCTCCCTCACTCTTTGGTGTTTCTGAAACTGAAGACTCTGAGATCACTTCACTGTTAGATGCTTCGGAAACTGGAGTGCTTGAACCTCCCTCACTCTTTGGGGTTTCTGAAACTGAAGTCTCGGAAGCTACTTCACTGTTTGATGCTTCAGAAACTGGAGTGCTTGAACCTCCCTCACTCTTTGGGGTTTCTGAAACTGAAGTCTCGGAAGCTACTTCACTGTTTGATGCTTCAGAAACTGGAGTGCTTGAACTTGCTTCACTCTTCGGTGTTTCTGAAACTGAAGTCTCGGAAATTACTTCACTGTTTGATACTTCAGAAACTGGAGTGCTTGAACTTTCCTCACTCTTTGGTGTTTCTGATGCTGAGGTCTCAGAAACTACTTCACTAGTTGATACTTCAGAAACTGGAGTGCTTGAACTTTCCTCACTCTTTGG
>NZ_KV832042.1:79456-82185 GCF_001837325.1 Streptococcus sp. HMSC065H07 | reverse complement strand
AATCAGCTCCACTACCGTCATCGACTAGAATAATATCAAACATCTGATTCTCCTTTCTGACTTTTATTTTCGTACATTTTCTTATCAGCTATTACAAATAACGGTGCAAAATCAGCTCCACTACCGTCATCGACTAGAATAATGTCAAACATTTGATTTTCCTTATCCCGAATATTTTTCAAAAGTTCCAACAAACGGTCATCAGGTTCATAGGCAGGAATGACAATAACAACATCTTGAAACATCATCGACGTTCTCCTTTTTGACTTTTATTTTCGTACATTTTCTTATCAGCTATTGCAAAAAAATCAACGAAGTTTTTATGTGATTGATAAGAGTCCGTATAAGCACCTAAAGATGCTGTAATCCCCATATCTTTGAGAGTCATTTCTGCTTGAACAAGTTTTATTAAAAATTCAGCTTGATTTTCAGAAACTCCAGGGAGTAAAACCGCAAATTCATCTCCACCTAACCTTGCTATTACAGCACTTTCAGGCATTATCTTCGTTAAAATATCACCAAATTCAATTAGAATCTTATCTCCCGTAGCATGTCCAAAGGTATCATTTGCTTCCTTGAATTTATTCAAATCAGATATAATAACCGTAATTTGTTCTTCTTTACGTGTCAGACATTCCTCAAAAGCAAGCTCAATATATCGTCGATTATGAACCCGTGTTAAAACATCTTCGTATGCCATCCTCTGTATTTCAAGTTCATGAAATTTCTGCTCTGTAACATCAAGAACAAAACAAGAAACACCAATCACTTTTTGGCGATTGTTATAAATGGGAGAATACATATTTTGCCAGTAAAGCGTTTTGTCGCCTGTCTTAATAGTATCCATAAATATAAATGTTTCACCCTTTTTCGCACGATCAACATTTGCTTTTAAACGCGCAGCATCTTCACTATTAAGATAATTCATTGGAAAGTCACCAATTTTGGGAGTGAAATAAAAGATTTCTTCCATGAGCCGAATATCATTCTTATTAACCGCAATAAAACGATAATCTAAGTCTACAGCATAGACGTTAATAAGTTTCGAACTCTGTAAGATAAAGTGGGATAGCATATGCTGTCTTCGATTAAGGTAAGATGCTAGGGTCCAAAGAACTAGTATTCCTATAAAGATTGCTAAAACGATGGGATTATCATGGTCAATCAAAACATCATCATACACTAAGCGCATTAATAACATTAACGCAGCAAAAATACTTAAGTACATTAACAATCTTTGATGCTTGATTAAAAAATCACTTACTTTTCCTAATACCATTACAGCCTCACCATTCTAAGTAGTTTTAATACCTTCAGCATCCAAACTGTCTGTAACAAAACGTCCTGTAAAACCACCGATGAAGCCCGTAGCAGTATTGTCAATTCCTAAACGTTGTAGAATACGGCTGACATTAATACCCTTACCGCCAGCGAATTTATCATCACTCTCTATACGGTTAACTTCACCAATCTCTACCTTGTCGATACGAACAATGAAGTCGATTGATGGATTCAGCGTTACAGTATAAATCATACTTCAATAACCCTCGTTTTCTCTTTTAATTCTTTCAGGAGTTCTTCTTCCGAAGTATTTGTGATTATGGTTACTTTCTCAACCTCGGCTACCTTAGCATAGGTAACCTGACCAAGTTTAGAGGCATCAGCTAGAACATAGGCTTTTTGCGCATTAGCTATCACTGCTCGTTTAATGACCGCCTCTTCCATATCTGGCGTTGTGAAATAATTGGCATCAACTCCATTAGCACCAATGAAAAGGAAAATGAGTTATCCTTTCTCCAAAAGCATTAAAGGGAATGCCCTCGCTATTGGTCTTGTTTTGCAAATGATGTAAAGTAGATAAAGAAAAAGGTCTCAATAAAAAGACTATCATTACGTATAAAATTCAAGAAGTAAGACAAGAAAACTAAGTCATATCATCCAAGGATATCAATTGTTTTGAGATTTTCTAGTCTTCTCCCCCGAATTTAAAAATACACTATTTAATAAATAAAAAAACTGCAGGAGAAAAAACGCTTTGCTAATAAAAGTGTTTTTGAATCCAGCAGTATTGCTAATTTACATATATTTCATAAAAACTTCTCCCCATTTTAAAGAGCGTCCCCTTTACTTACGCTCTATCCCCATCTTACAAATCAAAATATCGGTATGATAACCCTATCCCAATACCATATCATATAGTACCAAGCACCAACACGTAATCGTATAAAACTCTCCCCGAAAGAGTTGAAAGATTACAATCAAGTTGGCTTCAAGTTACTACTACCAATATTCCCTATTCATATAGACGCCATAATTATAACATGTTATTTTTATTTTTCAACCTTTTTCAATTTTTTATTATTTTAATGTATGTGACAACCATTATAATGAAGTCGTTTGAATTAAACACTCCTACTTAACAAATACTAATCAAATGATATTTATCTATATTTTAATAAATAATAGTTAAACACCCTTTGGCTTTTAAATGGATTTGCATAAAAAAATCAGAATTCCTATTAAAATTCTGATTCAGAATGAAGACAAACATCGTTTTTGATGCTTGTCTTTTTTTATATTCACACTTAATTCTCTCATAATCCAATAATATTGAGGTATTTGGATAAAATAACAGGTCTTTCCTACCATCATTTTTACCAATTTTTTGATATTTAGACATGCCAAAGTAAGCCCAACCTTATCTTCCATTTTGGACTTTCCTTTTTCTC
>NZ_KV832042.1:79028-79356 GCF_001837325.1 Streptococcus sp. HMSC065H07 | reverse complement strand
GCAAGTTATGATATTCTTTAGCTGTTCCGAATAAACGTTCTATCGTTTCTTTCCGATGTTGGTACCGTTCCTTCATCCCACTTTGATGACGGATATCTTCACAGATGTCTAAGGCATCTTTCCAAATATGACGCACAACAACTTTTTGGTGCTGGCGACTTTCAGTACAAATCGCTAACTAGGAGTACCTCATCAAATACCTTTTCTTTTATTATACTTCTTCGAAGCAAGACAAAGTCCCCAGAAGTATAACTTCTGAGGACTTTGTCTTCAATCTGAAAGAGGTATTTTTATACCTCTTTTTGTTCACTCTTCAATTATGCTGTCA
>NZ_KV832042.1:78233-78928 GCF_001837325.1 Streptococcus sp. HMSC065H07 | reverse complement strand
AAGCCTAAAAAATTCTTGGAACAAGTTTTGCATGTTCATCATAATAGTTTCTAGATTCCTTTCATATCAAGGGCTTAGCCCTTGTTTCTTACTTTTTGATGCCTTAATTAGCCTTATAGAATAGGCAGTCAAAACCTCAACTATTATACTATGTTTAGCTTGATTGACAAAGTGGGGAGAAGTATTGGAGGAATTTGTTAAGACTTGATTTTTTCTTATTCATAAAAAATGTTAGAGCAATCACAAAGTAACTAATCCTTAAATTGTAAGACTTGTTAAAAATAGTGTACAATGGTTTATTGTTAATCCGGTCAAAAATTCGATTGGAGATAGAAAAAGAAAGAGAAGATGACAATGCGAAAAAGCAATATTTTAGGGATTTTTGTAGGACTATTTATAGGGCTGGTTACAGTCTTAGGAATGAGCCTATTTACTTTTTTTAATTTAAAATACCACTCTGTTTATTATGCTCAGCACATCCCTCATAAGGAGGGGACAGAGCCGGATATCGTTATGCTAATGGAGAATAATGGCTGGATTTATACACCGGAAATAGATGGTATTAGCTATGATGAGGACGGGTCGTACGCTATAACTAGAGAAAAAGGAACAGAATCGTCTGTATTAGATCTTTCAGGTGATACTCTATTCTTTTTCTCGGACTCAGGTGAAAGTTATATTTTTAATCGTAATTT
>NZ_KV832042.1:19096-78133 GCF_001837325.1 Streptococcus sp. HMSC065H07 | reverse complement strand
TTTAATTTATCAAAGTAGGTTTAATTAGAGAATATAATTCTGCAGAATATTTTTGTTGGTTTTATTGGCCTGGATGACATAGTGGAAAAAGCGTGAGGGTTAATAGGTTTATTTCCTTGGTATTCATGACGGCTAACCTTTGAAAACACCTCATTTTTATGCTACTATGAAAGTTATGAAAAAACAGTTACAAGGCTTGACGCAGGTGGAGGTCAAGCGGCGGATAGATGCCGGTAAAACAAATCATTTTAAAGCAAAAACTGGCTCCAGCAATTGGGAGATTTTTAGGCGTAATGTCTTCAACTCCTTTAATGTGCTCAATTTTGCAATCTTTGTGGCCTTGATTGCTGTTCAGGCTTGGTCTAATCTTTTTTTCTTTGGGATTATTGTGCTTAATGCCTTTACGGGGATGATGACGGAGTTGCGTGCCCGTCGCATGATTGATAAGCTCAATCTCATGAATAAGGATCAGATTCGTGTGGTGCGTGATGGACAGCTTGTTTCTATTGATCCTAAGGACATTGTCTTGGATGATGTCATGCTCTTGTCTGCGGGTGAACAGGTTCCTAGTGATGCCGTGGTTGTTGATGGGATAGCCGAGCTTAACGAGGCCATGCTGACTGGTGAGAGTGATCACATTCTAAAGAAAGATGGGAAGGAGTTGCTCTCTGGTTCTTATCTTGTGAGTGGTCAGGTCTATGCCAGAGTCATTCATGTAGCCGAGGACAATTACGCCAACAAGCTCATGCTAGAGGCTAAGACTCATAAGCCAATCGTGTCCCGTATTCTTTATAATATGGACAAGATTGCTAAGTTTACGGGAAAGATTGTCATACCGTTTGGGCTTGCGCTCTTTTTTGAGGCTTACTTGATTAAACAGCTCTCCCTTCAAGAGTCGGTAGTTACCAGTTCGACAGCCCTTCTGGGAATGTTGCCTAAGGGAATTGCCCTTTTGACTATTACATCTCTTTTGACGGCTGTCATTAAACTTGGGATGAAACATATCCTGGTGCAAGAGATGTACTCTGTTGAAACCTTGGCCCGTGTAGACGTGCTTTGTTTAGATAAGACAGGGACGATTACACAAGGAAAGATGACAGTTAAAGGTCTGGAACTACTGTCAGAGCGTTTTACGAAAGAGGAGTTGGAGCGTTTGCTTGCGGCTTATATGCAACATAGCAAGGATAAAAATGCAACAGCTCAGGCTATTCGAAATGCTTATGAGGGTCTGGAACATCATTATCAGGTAGGTGATGTTATTCCATTTTCAAGCGATCGTAAATGGGGTGCTGTGAGCGTTAATGGGCTTGGAACTCTCTTTTTGGGAGCACCTGAGATGCTTCTTAAGGAAAATCCCAAAGCAGTCGATCAGGCTCAGGCACGAGGGTCTCGTGTTTTGATTTTGGCTTGGAGTCAGTCAGGTGTTGATACAGAGACCATGACTTTGCCGAATGACGTCGAGGCTTTGACTTTACTTGAAATTGCCGATCCTATTCGTGAGGATGCTGCAGAAACTCTGGAATACCTGCGTTCAGAAGATGTGACGCTTAAGATTATTTCTGGTGACAATCCAGTGACGGTTTCTCATATTGCTCATCAAGCTGGTTTTGCCGACTATCAAAGCTATATTGACTGTTCTAAGGTCAGCGATGAGGAGTTGGAGGCTTTGGCTGAGGATACTGCGATTTTTGGCCGTGTATCTCCGCACCAGAAAAAGTTGTTAATCCAAACCCTTAATGCCAATGGGCATACGACAGCTATGACTGGTGATGGTGTCAATGATATCTTGGCACTGCGTGAAGCGGATTGTTCGATTGTTATGGCAGAGGGAGATCCTGCAACACGTCAGATTGCCAACTTGGTGCTTATGGATTCTGAGTTTAAGGACATTCCTGAAATTCTATTTGAGGGACGCCGTGTGGTTAATAATATTGCCCACATTGCACCGATTTTCCTCATTAAAACTGTTTATTCCTTCCTTTTGGGGCTTATCTGTATTGCCAGTATTGTTTTTGGTAAGGCAGAGTACCTCTTGGTCTTCCCTTTTATTCAAGTTCAGATGACTTTGGCAGGTCAATTTATCGAAGGTTTTCCACCATTTATTCTAACCTTCGAACGTAATATTCGTCCTGTTGAGAAACATTTCCTCAGACGTTCGCTCCAGTTGTCTATTCCTAATGCCTTGATGCTGGTTATCAGTGTTCTTATTTTCCATCTGTCTCAGGTCTATCTTGGCATGAGCAATACGGATATGCTGACGCTGTCTTACTATATGATGGGATCAACGGGTGTCCTTGCCGTTATTCGTGCTTGTATTCCGTTGAATAAGGGGCGTGTGGCCTTGATTATCTACTCAGTCTTTGGCTTCTTGATTAGCTCTTACTATCTTCGAGATGTGATTGAGATTTCGACACTTAATAGCTATACCTTACCAATCTATCTGGTCGCAATGGCTATCTGTACACCACTTTTCTTCTGGATTAGCTATAAACAAGGTGCTTTCCAAAAAGCATAAAGCAAAACTCGAGCTTGGTAACAGGCTTGAGTTTTTTGATACCTAAACAGTAGGAAAAGCCTTGATGTGTATGAGGTATGGTACAATAGAAGCATGAAAATAGTAGGTCACTTGACGCCAAAAATCATTAAAACTTTTGATTTGGACTACAAGCCTGGTGAAGAAATCACGCTGTCTGCACAACGTAAGAAGCATATGGAAAAACATCGCCAGGAATTCAGTGATTTTGATGCTACCTATGAACGGATTCCAGAGATTATTGCTCATCCGGACTATATTGGGCACCATCCTAATGGTCAGTCCTTGGAGTACATCAAACGTATTGATGGTAATGTTTTGGTAGCGGTCAGATTATGTGATAAACTTAATGTCCGTACCATGTTTGTGATTAAAGATTCTAAGCTGAAAAACTATCTAAATGCTGGTAGAGCTAAGAAAATGTGATATAATATAGTTAAGAAGTAACAACGAGGGCGGAAGAGGCAGCCGCCGCACCTTCGGGTCTGAAAGAGATGCAGGACTGTCACCCTGCCGTTGTTTATCAACCCAAGAAGTCCCTTTCGGGGGCTTTTTTATTTTGTGTAGCTTAGGGACAAGACTATCTCACTTTCTGGATTAGGTATAAACGAATCCTATAGGAGAAGAATTGTCAAAATTAACAGAAAATTCTTGACATCCCTCTAAAAAGGAGTACAATAGTTAGTAAATCAGAAAGTAACTGGTCTTAGATTTTCAGGGAGCCTGCGGTGATTGTGAGTAGGTAATCGAGATGAGCGAACATTGGGCTGATTGGATGATAATGAGAAGGTAATACATATTCTTCTCGGTTGGCACCCCTTACCGTGCAACTCCTTGTTAGAGGAGATAGAGATGATGGTCGTTTTTTTGGAGACCATTAACTGAGGTGGTACCGTGTTAAACTAGATTTAATGCCCTCACAGAGTTTTTCTCTGTGAGGTTTTTTGTTTACTTTTATCTTTAAAGAAGTGTTATTTCATTATTCAATGAAAGGTTGGGTATTTATGGATGCATTAAGCGATATTCGAATGGATATTGATAATATTGACAGACAGTTGCTTCGGCTACTGGCCCAACGTCAAATACTTGTGGAAAAGGCAGGACGTCTTAAACCCAAGGGAGACAAGGTTGCTGTCCAGGCTAGAGATCGTGTTGCCCAAGTGATAGCAAACCGTCGTAAGGAGGCACTAGAGCTTGGCTTATCTCCAGATGTGACTGAAAGTGTTTGGAGAAGCATGATTAAAGCATTTATTGCTTTGGAAGAGAAAGTGAACAAAGAATAATAATGGTGCCGATATATCCTATAAAGGAGTCCTGTATCAGTCTTATTACTCTCGATAAACCAGTTTGAAAGGAAATATTATGAGAAAAATTTTACCAGCCGATACCTTAACACCAATCTTGGCTTATATGCGTGTTCAGGGGGAACACAAGGTTATCCTTGAATCTATTCCTCGTGAGAAGGAAAATGCACGTTTTTCTATTGTTGCCTACAATCCGGTCTTTGAAGTAACCTTCAAGGATGGTGTTCTTTATGAAAATGGTAAGGCGATTGATCAAGATCCTTTCGAATACTTGGACCAAGTAACAGTCAAGGGCATCAAGTCTGACCTACCTTTCGCAGGTGGTGCTATCGGGTTTGCAGGCTATGATATGATTGGTCTGTATGAAAATATCGGTGAGATTCCTGAAGACACGATTGGGACACCTGATATGCATTTCTTCATCTACGAGTCTTATTTGATTTTTGACCACAAGAAGGAAAAGGTCTATGTGGTTGAGGACAATATCTACTCTGGTCGTGACAACGATGCGGTGCGTCAAGCTCTTGGTCAGGTGGTAACCAACCTCCAGACTCAGGCGCCAAACGAGTTTACGCCTCAAGCCTTGCAAGCCTTGCAATTTTCAAATCATATCGAAAAAGAAGTCTTCATGGACATGGTGGCTAAGGCCAAGAAACTCATTCGTGAGGGAGATATGTTCCAATGTGTGCTTAGCCAACGCTTTTCAGCGGACTTTGAGGGAGATCCTTTAGATTACTACCGTAACTTGCGTGTGACCAACCCATCAAACTATCTTTATTTCTACGATTTTGGAGATTATCAGGTGATTGGTGCTAGCCCAGAGAGTTTGGTTTCAGTGAAAAATGGAGAGGTGGTAACCAATCCGATTGCTGGAACTCGCCCTCGTGGTACCAATGAGGCGGAAGACGCTGCTTTGGCAGATGAACTCTCACATGATGTCAAAGAAACTGCGGAACACCGTATGTTGGTTGACTTGGGACGTAATGATATTGGTAAGATTGCTAAAAATGGTACGGTCAAGGTGACCAAGTATATGGAGGTTGAGTATTTCCGCTATGTGATGCACCTTACCAGTGTGGTTAAGGGGCAACTCTTGCCGGAATTGACAGCACTTGATGCGCTTAAATCAACCCTACCAGCTGGAACCGTATCAGGAGCACCTAAGATTCGTGCCATGCGCCGTATCTATGAGCTTGAGCAGGAAAAACGTGGTATTTATGCGGGAGCTATTGGTTATCTGTCTGCGACAGGAGATATGGACTTTGCCATTGCCATCCGTACAATGATTCTCAAAAATCAAAAAGCTTATGTTCAAGCAGGTGCAGGTGTTGTTTACGATAGTGTTCCTGAAAATGAATTTTACGAAACGATTAACAAGGCGAAAGCTATGACAAGAATAGGAGATGCCCAATGATTTTATTAGTTGATAACTATGATTCTTTTACCTATAATTTGGCACAATACCTAGGGACATTTACAGAGGTAAAGGTCTTGCGTAACGATGATGAGACTCTCTATGAAGAGGCAGAAAAAGCTGACGGGCTAGTCTTTTCACCGGGTCCAGGTTGGCCAGCTGATGCGGGTAAAATGGAAGCCTTGATTAAGGATTTCGCTGGTAAAAAACCGATGATGGGAATTTGCTTGGGGCACCAGGCTATTGCGGAAACTTTTGGTGGTAAACTTGGTTTGGCTAAGAATGTCATGCATGGCAAACAAAGCAATATTACTTTTGAAACGCCATCGCCAATTTTCAAGGATATTGACAATGATGTCCCAATCATGCGTTACCATTCCATCGTTGTTGACCAAATGCCAGAGGGCTTTGATGTGACAGCTATCACAACTGATGATCAAGAAATCATGGCCATTCAACATAAGGAGCTACCAATTTATGGTTTGCAATATCACCCAGAAAGCATCGGAAGTCCAGATGGGCTCAAGATGGTTGAAAATTTCGTGAAAATTATTGCAGACTAGTTAGACAGTCTTTTGGCTAAATTGGTCTACGCTCAAAACATCTCCTCGTGCATCAGAAAACTTTGAACCGTTTTTAAAAGGAAAACAGATATGAAAGAAATATTCCTACAAATCTCAAACCGACAAGACTTGTCTCAAGACCAAGTCCAAGCAGTCTTTGACCGCATTCTCAAAAATGAAGTCTCAGAAAGCCAAATCGCTGCCTTCCTTATGGGGCTAAAAACTAAGGGAGAAACAGCAGATGAAATCACAGGTATCGTGCGTGCCCTCAAATCACATGCGACGGTCTTGCCTGAGACCTTCACAGATGCTATGTGTAACTGTGGAACTGGTGGGGACCAGTCTTATAGCTTTAACATTTCAACAACGGTTTGCTTTGTCTTAGCAGCAGGTGGTATTCGTATGGCCAAGGCTGGTAACCGTTCGATTTCCTCTAAATCTGGTTCGGCAGATGTCCTTGAAGCCCTTGGAATCAACGTTTCGGCGTCACCAGAAACCCTATCTAAAGCACTTGATGAGGTTGGTTTGGCCTTTATCTTTGCCCAAACCATGCACCCAGCCATGCGTTTTATCGGTCCAGCTCGCCAAGCTCTTGGGATTCCAACGATTATGAACTTGGTCGGACCACTGGCTAATCCGCTTGACCTTGAGACACAACTTATGGGCCTCTACCGTGTGGAATTGCAAGAGATTGTTGCTAATGCTATCCAACAGTTGGGACGTAAACGTGCGGTTATTATCACAGGTCCTGACAATATGGACGAAGCTGCTCTCTATGGCACTAACACCTACACCCTTTTGGAAGATGGTCACATCAGCCAACACACTTTCACTTATGAAGATTTGGGTATGGAAAAGGTTGAGTTGTCTGATATCACAGGTGGTGATGCTAAGGAAAATGCAGAGATTCTCCTTAGTGTCTTGAAAAATGAAGCCAGTCCTTATCTTGAAACAACAGTGCTTAATGCAGGTCTTGGCTTCTTTGCCAATGGTAAGGTTGAGACCATTAAAGAAGGCGTTGAGCTTGCTCGCCAATTGATTGCGGACGGATCAGCCCTAGAGAAACTTCACCAACTCCAAGAGGTACAAGTATGAGTAAAGCCTTTCTCCCAACAATCTTAGAACAAAAAGAAAAAGAAGTGGCCCAGTTGGTCATGGAAGACTTGCAACCCTTGCGCCAGACCTATCGTCTTTATGAGTTTCTCAAGTCAAATCAAAACAAGCTACAAATTATTTCTGAAGTGAAAAAAGCTAGTCCAAGTATGGGTGATATTAACCTGGATGTGGATATTGTGGCTCAGGCCAAGACCTATGAGGAAAATGGGGCAGCCATGATTTCTGTTTTGACGGACGAGGTTTTCTTCAAGGGTGATATTTCCTATTTGAAAGAAATTTCGTCAGAGGTGGCTATTCCAACCTTGGCTAAGGACTTCATTATTGATGAGAAACAGATTGTGCGTAGCCGTAATGCGGGAGCGACAGTCATTCTCTTGATTGTAGCGGCCTTGCCAGAAGCTCGCCTCAAGGAGCTCTACGATTTTGCGACAAGCCTTGGCTTGGAAGTCTTGGTTGAAACGCATAATCTGCCAGAATTGGAAGTGGCTCATCGTATTGGTGCTGAGATTATCGGTGTTAACAACCGTAATTTGGTTACTTTTGAGACAGATATCAACACCAGTCTAGAGTTATCAACACATTTCAAGGACAAGCCTGTTTATATTTCTGAGTCGGCTATTTTTACAGGTCAGGATGCTGCCTTAGTTGCCCCATATTTTAATGGGATTCTAGTAGGAACTGCCCTTATGACAGCTGAAAATGTGGCTGAAAAGGTCAAGGAGTTGCAAATTGACAAAGGTTAAAATTTGTGGACTATCGACACCAGAAGCAGTAGCAACTGCAGTTGAAGCAGGGGCTGACTACATTGGTTTTGTGTTCGCCAAGAGCAAGCGTCAAGTGAGTCTTGAACAAGCTCACGAGCTGGCTAAAGGGGTGACAGGCCAGACAAAAATCGTCGGTGTCTTTGTTTCACCCAGTCTTGAAGAACTGGAAGAAGCAATCGGTAAGGTTCCCTTAGATATCGTTCAGATTCATGGAACTTTTGATGAAGACCTTATTCCAAAGATTTCAGTACCAGTTATTCGAGCTATTCAGATTTCGGATAGCGATTCTCAAGTCAAGAGCCAGGCGGATTATCTTCTCTTTGATGCTCCCATTGCTGGTAGTGGCCAGACCTTTGACTGGCAGCTTTTGGCTGACAAGCAGATTGAGCAGGACTATTTCATCGCTGGTGGCTTGACTGTGGACAATGTGGCAGAGGCCAAGGAAACTTTCCAGCCCTATGCCTTAGATGTGTCCTCAGGTGTCGAAACAGATGGTCACAAAGATTTAGATAAGATTAAAGCATTTATAGAAAGAGTGAAAGCATGACATATCAACAACCTGATGCAAAAGGATTTTACGGAAAATTCGGTGGTCAGTTCGTTCCAGAAACGCTGATGACAGCCGTTATTGAATTGGACAAGGCCTATCGTGAAGCCAAGGAAGATCCAAGTTTCCAAGCGGAATTGGATGATCTCCTCAAAAACTATGTGGGCCGTGAGACACCTCTTTACCACGCCAAACGTTTGACTGACCATATCGGTGGAGCGCAAATTTATCTTAAACGTGAGGACCTTAACCACACAGGTGCCCACAAGATTAACAATGCCCTTGGTCAAGTTTTGCTTGCCAAACGTATGGGCAAGAAGAAAATCATCGCCGAAACGGGTGCCGGTCAACACGGTGTTGCAACAGCGACAGCCGCAGCCCTTTTCGACATGGATTGTACAATCTATATGGGTGAAGAAGATGTTAAACGTCAAGCGCTTAACGTTTTCCGTATGGAATTGCTTGGTGCCAAGGTATTTAGCGTAACAGATGGTTCGCGCGTGCTTAAGGATGCTGTAAATGCAGCCCTTCGTGCTTGGGTTGCAGGTATCGAGGATACGCACTACATCATGGGATCTGCCCTTGGTCCTGCACCATTCCCAGAAATTGTTCGTGACTTCCAATCTGTCATCGGTCGTGAAGCTAAACACCAATATGCAGAGATTTCAGGTGGTAAATTACCTGATGCTGTAATGGCTTGTATCGGTGGTGGTTCAAATGCTATCGGTATGTTCTACCCATTTGTTAATGATAAATCAGTAGCCATGTATGGTGCTGAGGCTTCTGGTTTGGGTCTTGATACTGAAAAAC
Organism: Streptococcus sp. HMSC065H07; assembly: GCF_001837325.1. NCBI lineage: Bacteria > Bacillati > Bacillota > Bacilli > Lactobacillales > Streptococcaceae > Streptococcus > Streptococcus sp. HMSC065H07. The sequence goes on along the minus strand of NZ_KV832042.1, from coordinate 69,082 downwards.
ACGCCGCAACCTTTGCCAAAGGCCGTCCAGGTATCCTTCACGGAGCGCTTATGGATGTCCTCCAAGATGCTCATGGACAAATCATGGAAGCCTTCTCTATCTCAGCTGGTCTGGACTACCCAGGGGTTGGTCCTGAGCACTGTTATTTCAACGAAATTGGACGTGCGACTTACGACTCTATTACAGATGAAGAAGCTCTTGAAGGCTTCAAACTTCTGTCACGTTTAGAAGGTATTATCCCTGCTCTTGAGTCTAGTCATGCCATTGCGCTTGCGCAAAAAGTGGCAGCTAAGATGTCGCCAGACCAAAGCCTCATCGTCTGCCTCTCAGGTCGTGGGGACAAGGACGTTATGCAGGTTAAAGAACGTTTCGAAGCTGAAGCAGAAGGGAAATAAACCATGACAAAAACACTAACAAAACACCTACAAGCTATCAAAGACAGTAAACGCGGCATTTTCGTACCTTATATCATGGCTGGTGACCACGCTAAAGGTTTAGACGGACTCTTTGAGACCATTGCTTTCTTGGAAAATAGTGGTGTCTCAGCTATTGAGGTGGGTATTCCATGGTCAGACCCTGTGGCCGATGGTCCCGTTATTGAATTAGCAGGACAACGTAGTTTGGCTAAAGATGTGACTTTGACAGCTATTATCAAGAAGCTTCAAGAACAAAAAACACAGGTGCCTTTGGTTATCATGACCTACATCAACCCAGTTTATCAATATGGTATCGAAGCCTTTGTTAAGGACTTGGCAGATACATCTGTCAAGGGGCTCATTATTCCTGATTTGCCAGACGAACACGCTGACTTTATCACCCCATATTTGAAAGACAGTGACATTGCTCTCGTGCCTTTGGTAAGCTTGACTACAGGTATTGACCGTCAGAAACAGTTGATTGATGGTGCAGAAGGCTTTATCTACGCCGTTGCCATCAATGGCGTTACTGGTAAGACTGGTAATTACCGTGATGACCTTGATAAACACTTGGCTAACTTGACTGCTCATGCTGACATTCCGGTTCTCACAGGTTTCGGTGTGTCAACAGAGGAAGACATCAAACGTTTTAACGCTGTGTCAGACGGTGTTATCGTAGGATCAAAAATCGTCCGTGACCTCCACGACGGTAAGGAAAAAGAAGTCGCTGAATTTGTTACATTCGGTTCACATTTTGAAAAATAGAAGATGCTACTCTCCAGAAATGGGGAGTATTTTTTATCAAAATCATTCTTTGGGACATTTGATTTTCTTAGTTATCAAGTTTATAATATGGGTGGATTGTAGCGAATTAAATTTATCTCTTGTTTTTATTTTCATCCCACTTATAGAAAGGAGGTAGACAAATGAAAGTATCATTGAGGGTAATACTAGGGGTCTGTTTCTTAATAGGAGCATTACTATTTTTCTATCGTGGAGAGAATCACTATGCACTGATTTTCCTTCTGGTTGGTGCCTTGTATCTTTATAAGGGCTTAAGCTGAGGGTTAAATCTCGTATCGAATGAATAAGCCTGTTTAGTGACATCTATGTCACTATTTTTTTCTTTTCGGAAAATATAGAATGATTTTATAACTAAAAAGAAAGGAAGAGAAGGCATCACAGAACATGATTAATCATATTTTTTCATTCTTTCTATCACACAAGAAAGCTCTAGCAATACTCTTTATGATTATTTGTTTGGCTTTTATTTACCCTGGCATGTTTAAATTTTTGTATGTTGAAGGCAGGGATTTTGGACGTAGCCTCGTCAACTCAATCTTATCTTAGTGAAGTTTAGCGCCTCTTAGGAGGTGTTTGTTTTTAAAAAATAAATCTACAAATGTAGACAAAAACTCTTGACAGACTTTCGCGATAGTGTTAAAATAAATCTACAAACGTAAACGAATAACAACATTCAGAAAGGAGCTATCATGCTGACAATTTCATCTGCGGAATGGGAAGTCATGCGAGTGCTCTGGGCCAAGGGGCAGGCGACTTCTTCAGAGATTATAGCGATTCTATCTAAGAAGCTAGACTGGTCGGCTTCGACAGTAAAGACCTTGATTGGACGTTTGGCGGACAAGGGTTATCTAACCAGTCAGCGTCAAGGACGAGGGTTTATCTATCAAGCTAGCTTGGGGGAAGATGAGGCGAATTTTCAGGCTTTAGAAGCTGTTTTTGACAAGATTTGTTTGACCAAACATAGCGATTTGTTGGGGCAACTCATGGAAAAGACGCCGATGACCCAAGCCGATGTGGATAAGTTACAGGCCTTGCTTTCAGCAAAAGAACCTGTGGATCAGGTGGTTTGTGACTGTGTGCCTGGCCAATGTGCTTGTGGGCATCATATGGAGGTGATATAGGAAATGGCAAAAGAAACCTTTGTGGTTAATGGGATGACCTGTGCATCCTGTGTAGCCAACGTAGAAAATGCTGTTAATAAGTTGGATGGTGTGGACAAGGCTGTGGTTAATCTGACCACGGAAAAAATGTCTGTGGATTATGCTGGGGATAAAGTTAGTCCAGAAGCTATTGAAAAGGCCGTGGCTGATGCCGGTTATGAAGCCGAAGTCTACAATCCAGATACAGCTAAAAGTCAGGAAGAACGTGAAGAAGACAAGATTCACAAGGTGCGTGAGCGCCTCATTTGGTCATCGGTCTTCACCATTCCTCTCTTTTATCTAGCTATGGGGCCAATGGTCGGTCTACCTGTGCCAAACTTCTTGTCTCCTCACCATGCAGCCTTGACTTATGCCTTGGTGCTGCTAGTCTTGACAGTTCCAGTCATGTGGTTGGGCCGTTCCTTCTATAGTAATGGTTTTCGTACTTTGGCCAAGGGTCATCCTAACATGGATGCCTTGGTAGCCTTAGCAACATCGGCAGCTTTTCTTTATAGTCTCTATGGTACTTACCATATTTCATTGGGGCATGCCCATCACGCCCACCAACTTTATTTTGAGTCAGTGGCTGTTATCTTGACCTTGATTACTCTAGGTAAGTACTTTGAAACCCTGTCTAAAGGTCGGACTTCAGAAGCTATCAAGAAACTCATGCACTTGTCAGCCAAGGAAGCAACTGTCCTTCGTGATGGTAAAGAAGTCAAGCTTCCTGTGGGTAAGGTTGTTCTTGGTGACCACATTGTGGTCAAACCTGGGGAAAAGATAGCTGTGGATGGCCAGGTGATTTCTGGTAGCTCTGCTATAGATGAGAGTATGCTTACAGGTGAGTCGCTTCCCATTGAAAAATCAGCTGGTAAACCAGTATTTGCAGGTTCTATTAATGGTCAAGGTAGTCTGATTTATGAGGCGGAAAAGATTGGTAAGGACACCTTGCTTTCCCAAATCATCAAATTGGTTGAGGATGCCCAACAAACTAAGGCACCGATTGCCAAGATTGCCGATCAGGTGTCAGCGGTCTTTGTTCCCGTTGTCATGGCTATCGCCCTTGTTTCAGGCCTCTTCTGGTACTTTGTCATGGGACAAACCTTTACCTTCGCTATGACTGTAGCAGTCAGCGTCTTGGTTATTGCTTGTCCATGTGCATTGGGACTTGCGACACCGACGGCCATCATGGTTGGTACAGGGCTTGGTGCTGAACACGGTATTCTCTACAAGCGTGGGGATGTGCTCGAGTTAGCTCACAAGGCTGATGTCCTCGTTTTTGACAAGACAGGAACCATTACTCAGGGGAAACCTCAGCTCGTTTCTAGCTATACTTATGGAGACAGCGGAGCAGCCTTGCAACTTTTGGCATCCTTGGAAGCCAAGTCTGAACACCCTTTGGGTCAAGCCATCCTTGTGGCAGCAGAAAATGCTAACTTGGACTTGTTGGAGATGGACAATTTCTCAAGTTTGACTGGACGAGGACTAACTGCCAGCTATGCAGGAAAAACTTATCTAGCTGGGAATCAAACCCTAATGACAGAGGAAAAAGTCGACTTGACTTCAGCACAAGCTGATTTCCAAAGCTTGACAGCCGATGGTCAGACTCCTATTTTTCTGGCTGAAGATAGTAAGTTAATCGGACTCTTTGGTGTAGCTGATCAGGTTAAAGCAGATAGTGCTGATATGGTGGCAGCCCTTCATCAAATGGGCAAGGAAGTCATCATGTTGACTGGTGATAATGACCAAACAGCTCAAGCCATCGCTCAAAAGGTTGGTATCAAGCGTGTTATCAGTCAAGTGCTTCCGCAAGAGAAATCTAGGGTGATTAGCGACCTTCAGGCAGAAGGAAAATCAGTCATCATGGTTGGTGATGGTATCAATGATGCCCCAGCCCTTGCGACTGCCGATATCGGTATTGCCATGGGTTCAGGGACAGATATTGCTATGGAAAGTGCCGATATGGTCCTTATGAAACCCAACCTCATGGATGTCGTTAAGGCTCTGAAAATTAGTCAGGCGACGATCACAACGATAAAAGAGAACCTCTTTTGGGCCTTTATCTACAATATCTTGTCTATCCCAGTAGCTATGGGTGTCCTCCACCTCTTTGGAGGTCCCCTTCTTGACCCAATGATAGCAGGACTTGCCATGAGCTTTAGCTCTGTTTCGGTCGTCCTTAATGCTCTGCGCCTCAAACGTCGCAAAGTCTAAGTGTCGATTGCTTGTGACCTCTGCGACTTAAGCTGTGTACTAAAAAATAATTAAAGAAAAGGAAGAAAGAAAAATGACAAAAACATATAACATCACAGGAATGAAATGCCAAGGCTGTGTCAACACCGTTACTGAAAAACTCTCTGCTGTCAAAGGCGTAGACAAGGTTCAAGTTGACCTCGAAAACAAACAAGTCACTATCGAAGGGAAACCTTGGAAATGGTCTCTCAAACGTGCCCTCAAAGGTACTAAGTTCGAGCTTGGTGACGAAATTTAAGACAGGAATGAAACAGCTATTAGGCTGTTTTTTTTGATTTTACAAAATTAACAGAATTTATTTTCATATAAAGATTTTTATTAAGTTAATACTTGTAAATATAGACTTTGTGTCTAGATAGATCTCTTAAAAATAGGTGTAAGTATTAGTCATGAAAGTGTTATTAGTAAATAGGGGTAAAATGATAAAACAAGATAACTCTGGGAAGCAAAAGAATATGAAAAAACAAACATCAAAATCGATGTTTGTTTTCACTCTATCCTGTTTTCACAGAGAGTTTTACATTAACTATTAATTAATAAAAAGAAAAATAATTTGTAATTATGAGTCATGTTTTATTGGACTTATGTGATTATTTAGAGGAGTATTTATTAATTCAATAAACTGTTTTGAAAAGACTTCTGGAGGGGAGGGAAAAGGTTCAGTAATCCAAGTTTCTATAATACTTAATACACAATTCACAATATAATTTGATAAAGCGTCGTTATGTAGAAACGAGTGACTTAAGTTAATAGGTGCATTTAGTAGCCAGCTGGAATATCTTTCTCGTAAATAATTTCGCCAATTAGGAATAGCAGATGTAGAGTAGATACAGCGGAGCCAATCTCTATATTTATATAATTCTGGAATAATAATTTTTGAAAAGAAAACTTCGATTGAAAGATTGTGTTCTTCGAACAGTAAAAAATGTTCATTTATAGTAGTATCTATGGATTTCATGATGAAATCTACTATTTCCTCATAGCTTTTGAAATGTTTTTGATATATTGCTTGTCTCGAAATCTTTGCCTCGTTAGCAATTTCAGTTATACTGAAACTTGAGCGTTCTGGATATCGTTCTGCTAGTTTGAAGAACGAGTTAATAATCTTCTCTTGAGTTCCTTTTACCATATTAAATCCTAAAAATTTACAAACTGTCAAAAAATTTATGTTTAAGTAATATTCTAAATAGAAAAAATATAATTTACAAGTCTAAAATGTTGATAATGTGTCAATTTTTTTGATACGAAGTTCAAGATTAACGATGAGTATTATCATGTATAATAGATAGGAGAGTAAATTAATCAAAATTCTTTCCCATTTTTTAAAAATAGTAAGTAGTGATATAGAAAGGAAAATATGAATACAGTTGCAGTAGAAGTAAAACACTTATCTAAGAAATTTCAAATTGATAAAAATAAAGACATTTCGGTTCTTAGAGACATTTCTTTCGAAGCGAACTATGGTGAGTTTGTTTCTATACTAGGAGTAAGTGGGTCTGGTAAGTCAACCTTGTTAAATTGTATATCGAGTTTATCAGCACCAACAGAGGGGGTTGTAAAGGTTAATAATTGTAATCCTTATCAATTAAAGAATAGTAGATTATCAAAATTTAGAAGAGAAGATATTAGTTTTATTTTTCAGTCTTATAACCTACTTCCAGCTCTTCCAGTTCTGGAGAATGTAGCTTTGCCTCTTAGATTGTCCCATAAAAAAGTATGTAGAGACGATATTCAGACATTGTTAGATAAGATGAATTTTAGAGCTGATTTGATGTCTTCAGTTTCTTCGTTATCTGGTGGAGAAAAACAGAAAGTAGCTATTGCAAGAGCGATTCTTTCAAAAACTCGTATCATATTTGCTGATGAACCAACAGGTGCATTGGATAGTACGTCAAGGAAGATTATTTTTGAGATGTTAGCTGATTTAGCCCAAGAGGGAAGATGTGTCATTATGGTGACCCATGATATTGAGTTAGCAAGTCAAACAGATAGGGCTCTAATCTTGAAAGATGGTAAAATCTATCAGGAATTGTTCAACCCCACAGCTGAAGCTCTTTATAAGGCATTAGAGATAGAAAATAGTGGGGGTTAACTTAAAATGTTCAAATTAATTTATTATCAATTTAAGTATTCAAAAAAACAGTGGCTTGGAATGTTCCCCCTATTTTTCGCTTCGAGTTTATTAGTTGGGATGTGTCTGTCTGTAGCATTTAGTACCATAAAGTATCAGCAAGTATTTCGAGATGTTGGGAGTCCGACCTTATTATTTGTAGGGCCAGTTCTTTTTGGAGGATTTACTTTATTATTTTTGGTTTCTGGTCTGATCCGACTATTTTTGAATTTAGCAAAAGAGGATTATCGCCAATGGTCAATAAATGGAGGAAGTCGAGTTCAGTTGTCGTTATTGATTAGCGGACAACTTACTATTTTTGCATTTTTAGTAAGTATAGTAGGAAGTTTTTTCTCAATTTTTTGTGCAAGATTTTATTACAGTTATGCGCAATATCTGGGTGGAGAAAAATTATTACCAACTATACCGATTGATTTCAGTATGTCAGCGTTCCTCTTGACCATACTTATAATTTGCCTACTTGCTTTCATAGGTAGCTTTCTTTACTTATATAAAATTCTAGGGAATGCAGTTTTGCTTGGTGATAGATTTGACTCTAAAAACCACTTTGTTGTTAAGATAATAAAGGTATTAGGCTTTGCTATTAGTTTAGGATTCTGGTTAAAATTGCTTATTCCATTCTTCACAGTATCTGTAAACAAGCCTAATGAAAACTTATTATTCAGATTGGATGACTCAATCTTACTTATCTTAGTTATGCATTTGTTTTTGTTGGCCTTCATTTCACCACATATTCAAATTTTTCTAACTAAAATTTTATTAGCTTGGCGTTCGTCTTATGGTTTTGTAATGGCAAAATGGATTATTCTGAAGGATAAAGAGTATTTAAAGTCATTAACAGTATCTATTTCGATAATAGCAATCTTAATATCAGAATTAATGATTTATTCTGACATTGCCTACTCAAATCTAGCAAAGAAAACAGCATCAGTTGAAATAAATGCTGTTCTACTATTTTTTGTAGTGGGACCATTAGTAGTTGTGATAGCCAATCTTATTTCTATTACCGTTCTTTCTTCAGTCAAAGAAAAAGAAGAGAATCTGCAATGGGAGAGAATTGGAATATCACATAAGCAGACTGTAACTATTAGATCTGTACAAGCAATAACATATGCAGTTATCATGCTTATTAGCACAGTCTTCTTCAATATTATTTTCTTCGTATTAATGCATAAAGAAGCTCTATTATTAGGGATCAAACAGATGAATTATGGAACTATTATTTATTATCCAATTATTATTTCTATAGTTATGTATTTGTTTGTTTTTATTACCAAAAGTTGGTTTGATGTTAAAAATAAAGCAAATTGATATATTATAGGGCTTTTGTAGTTCTTCTTTTTATGTATTTTATTTACTAGTATAAACAGGGTAAAATGGATGGGTAAAAGTACATTTACTCTGTTTTTTTCTGCCCATAATCTTTTTGAAAATCCCTCTCTTTTGTGATATGATTAAGGTAATTATGTTCTCAAAATTGAGACTAGAAAATCAAGAAAAGAAAACGGTATACCTATGTCTAAACAAACCCTTATCCTTCTCTACGGTGGACGTTCAGCAGAACGTGAAGTGTCTGTGCTCTCAGCTGAGAGTGTTATGCGTGCGGTGGATTACAGCGCATTTGAGGTTAAAACCTACTTTATCACTCAGTCTGGTGATTTTATCAAAACACAAGAATTTACAGAAACACCAGGTGATGACGAGAAGCTCATGACTAATGACACAGTAGTGGCTAGTCAGGCAATCAAACCAAGCGATATTTATGAGGAAGGCGCTGTGGTATTCCCTGTACTTCATGGTCCTATGGGTGAGGATGGTTCTATCCAAGGTTTCCTCGAAACCCTCAAGTTGCCATACGTTGGTACTAATGTATTGTCATCAAGTGTGGCTATGGACAAGATTATGACCAAGCATATTCTTGAAGTTGCAGGTGTCCCTCAGGTTGCCTACACAGTTTTCATCGAGGGTGAAGATTTGGAAGCGGCAGTAGCTGAGACGCTTGAAAAATTGACCTTCCCAGTGTTTGTCAAACCTGCTAACATGGGGTCATCTGTTGGGATTTCTAAAGCTGAAAATGAAACAGAGCTTCGTGCAGCGATTGATTTGGCTCTCAAATATGATAGCCGTATCTTGATTGAGCAAGGTGTGGTTGCCCGTGAAATCGAGGTTGGTATCCTTGGCAATACAAATGTCAAAACGACTGATCCAGGTGAAGTAGTCAAAGATGTGGCTTTCTATGACTATCAAGCCAAGTACATTGACAATAAGATTACCATGGACATCCCAGCTCACGTGCCTGCAGAAGTCATGACGCAAATGCGTGCCTATGCGGCTAAGGCCTTCCGTGCCCTAGGTGGTTGCGGTCTTGCCCGCTGTGATTTCTTCCTGACCGAGGATGGAGCCATCTACCTTAATGAGCTCAACACTATGCCAGGTTTCACCCAATGGTCAATGTACCCACTTCTTTGGGAAAATATGGGACTTTCTTATTCAGACCTTATCAAGGAATTGGTAGCCTTGGGACAAGAAATGTTCGACAAACGTGAAAGCCATTTGATTTAAGCACTATGATTTAGATGACAGACATCTTAGTCTCGGAGAAATCTCTGAGACTGAGGTGTTTTTTTCTTTACAGAAATCTAGATTTTATTTATATCGTTTCTTTATCACGCTGATAAAAAATACATATTATCCAAATAATCTAACAGGTGGTAGAATAAGTCTAACGTTTCAAATGAAATAGAGCAATTCATTCGTGTTTGATGAAGATTTGCGTATCGCAATGATTATCAGAGGCGAGTGAAATCAAAGGGCTAGAAGTAGATGGCAGTGAATGCTCACGGAATTTTACACGCCTTTTGTATCTTAAATGAGGAGGTAAGTTTTGGACTGGTCCATTGTTCAACAGTATTTGCCCTTTTATCAGAAGGCATTCTTTTTAACCTTACATATTGCCGTTCTGGGGATTCTTGGTTCCTTCCTTTTGGGCTTGGTGGTGAGTGTTATTCGTCATTACCGAGTGCCTGTTTTGAGTCAGCTCTCGACGACTTATATTGAGCTATCTCGTAATACGCCGCTCTTGATTCAGCTCTTCTTTCTCTACTTTGGCTTGCCTCGTATAGGTTTGGTTCTATCCTCAGAGGCTTGTGCTGTGGTAGGTTTGATTTTCTTGGGTGGTTCCTATATGGCGGAGTCCTTCCGAAGTGGTCTAGAGGCCGTTAGTCAGACCCAGCATGAAGTGGGCTTGTCTATTGGTTTGACGCCGTTCCAAGTCTTTCGCTATGTGGTCCTTCCTCAGGCAGTGGCTGTGGCGTTGCCGTCATTTAGTGCTAACGTCATCTTCCTTATCAAGGAAACGTCAGTATTCTCAGCTGTAGCCTTGGCGGATTTGATGTATGTGGCCAAGGATTTGATTGGTCTTTACTACGAAACCGATGTGGCTCTAGGTATGTTGGTGGTGGCTTATCTCTTGATGTTGCTGCCGATTTCTCTAGTCTTTAGTTGGATTGAAAGGAGGTTACGCTATGCAGGATTCGGGCTTTCAGGTTCTTCTTCAGGGGAATAATTTCCTACGTATCTTACAAGGTTTAGGCGTAACTATTGGAATTTCCATCGTTTCGGTGCTTCTGTCCCTTTTACTAGGAACCCTTTTTGGAATTGTCATGACTTCGAAATCTAAGATTGTACGTTTTTTGTCACGTATTTATCTGGAATTTATTCGTATCATGCCCCAGTTAGTCTTGCTCTTTATTGTTTATTTTGGTCTGGCTAGGAATTTTAACATCAATATCTCAGGCGAGCTATCGGCTATTATCGTCTTTACCCTTTGGGGAACGGCTGAGATGGGTGATTTGGTGCGTGGGTCAATCACGTCGCTACCTAGACACCAGTTTGAGAGCGGAAGGGCCCTTGGCTTGACCAATGGCCAACTCTATACCTATGTGATTATTCCGCAAGTCTTGCGTCGCTTGTTGCCTCAGGCTATTAACCTGGTGACACGTATGATTAAAACTACGTCCTTGGTGGTTTTGATTGGCGTAGTAGAGGTGACCAAGGTTGGTCAGCAGATTATCGACAGTAACCGCCTGACTATTCCAACAGCTTCTTTCTGGATTTATGGCACGATTTTGATTCTTTATTTTGCCATTTGTTACCCAGTATCTAAGCTGTCTACTTATCTTGAAAATCGTTGGAGGAATTAAGATGACAGAAAGCATTTTACAAATCAAGGATTTGAAAAAGTCCTTTGGGGACAATCAGATTCTCAAAGGCATCTCCTTGGATGTTAAACAAGGTGAAGTCGTTGTTATCCTGGGTTCCTCAGGTTGTGGGAAATCGACCTTGCTACGTTGTATCAATGGCTTAGAGACCATCCAAGGAGGCGATATTCTCCTGGATGGCAAGTCTATCACTGGTAGCAAGAAGGATTTTCACCTGATTCGTCAGAAAATCGGAATGGTCTTTCAAAGTTATGACCTCTTCCCGCATTTGGACATCCTGCAAAATCTGATTTTGGGGCCAGTCAAAGCTCAAGGACGTAACAAGGAAGAAGTCATAGCCGAGGCTGAGAAACTTTTGGATCGTGTGGGACTTCTTGACAAGAAACATAGCTTCGCACGACAACTGTCTGGTGGTCAAAAGCAGCGTGTAGCCATTGTCCGTTCTCTTCTCATGCATCCTGAAGTTATCCTCTTTGATGAAGTGACGGCGTCGCTTGACCCTGAGATGGTTCGTGAGGTCCTGGAACTAATCAATGACCTCGCTCAAGAAGGGCGCACCATGTTGATTGTAACCCATGAGCTTCAGTTTGCGCGTGCCATCGCTGACCGTATTATCTTTATGGATAAGGGTGTCATCGCTGAGGAAGGTACTGCTGAAGAATTTTTCAATCATCCAAAGACACAGCGAGCTCAAGAGTTCCTCAATGTGTTTGACTTCAGCCAGTTTGGTGCCTATTTGTAACCCATTGTTTTTAGTAAAAATATAATATTTTAGGAGATATTTATGAAATTAACAAAGAAAATTTTTGCCCTATTAGCCCTCGTCTTTGCCTTGGTGGCAGTGACTGCTTGCTCAAGTAACAGTAGCTCTGGTAAATCAACAGCCAAAGCACGTACCATCGAAGAAATTAAGAAGAGTGGTGAACTCCGTATCGCCGTCTTTGCGGACAAGAAACCTTTCGGTTATGTAGATAACAAGGGTGCTTACCAAGGTTACGATATTGAACTTGGTAACCGTTTGGCCAAAGATTTGGGTGTTAAACCTAAATACGTTTCAGTAGATGCGGCCAACCGTGCAGAATTCTTGATTTCAAACAAGGTAGATATTACCCTTGCTAACTTTACAGTAACTGATGAACGTAAGAAACAAGTGGACTTCGCTCTTCCTTATATGAAAGTCTCAATCGGTGTGGTGTCACCTAAAGACAAGGTCATTAAGGACGTTAAAGAGCTTGAAGGTAAGACTTTGATTGTTACTAAGGGAACAACTGCTGAAACTTACTTTGAAAAGAACTACCCAAATATCAAATTGCAAAAGTATGACCAATATAGCGACGCTTACCAAGCCCTCCTTGATGGTCGTGGCGATGCCTTCTCAACAGATAATACAGAAGTTCTTGCTTGGGCTCTAGAAAATAAAGGTTACGAAGTTGGAATCACATCGCTTGGTAACCCAGATACGATTGCCCCAGCCGTTCAAAAAGGTAACAAAGAACTCCTTGACTTTATCAATAAAGACATTAAGAAACTTGGCGAAGAGAATTTCTTCCACAAAGATTATGAAAAAACACTTCACCCAACTTACGGTGATGCAGCTAAAGCTGATGACCTCGTGGTTGAAGGTGGCGAAGTGAAATAAGACTAATTCCTCTCTAAGGGGAAGTCTTGCTTAACAAGAATAAAACAACCACTCCTGCTTATATCTAGTCTAGCTAGAAGCAGGAGTGGTTGTTTTGTTTTAGGGTGATTTTTTTCTCACCTTTTTGCTTTTTATGTTTCTCCACCCAATGACAATAGTTGACAAGAAAGCGGCTCCCACCATTCCCCAAAAAAGAAAAGCGTCAATATAATCAAAAAAAGTTTTGCGTTCACCATAGACCGAGGTAGAGCCATCTTTCCAAGTAATGGTTTTGTCCCTATCATCAATCCTTTTGTAGGACTCATCATTATAAGTCAAATAATGATCCTTCCGTACAGACATATTCAAATAGTTATAGCCGTTCTTTGTGGGAAGGTCTGAGACCAGACTTTCCTTGGCGTAAACTTCAATGTAGATGGTTCCATCTTTAAGACCTTTAATTTTCTGAGTTCGAGCATTTTTGATAAGAAGTTTTCCATCTTGTACAATCTCCCAATCGTACTTACGACTTCTTCCTCCTTCGTTATAGGAAATAGCAAGCTTGTGGTTTTCAGACTGCCATAGCCCGTAGATACTATTTTCACTGATACCATCATAAAAGAATCTAATATAGATGTTGACTATAGGTACCATGATTAGAAAACAAATACTCAAAATCTTGACTAAACGGTCTTTGAATTTACCCCAACGTGCTCGCCATCCAGTTTTATACTTTTGTGTTCTTCGATATTCATTTTGTGAATGGTCACTTATATTAATTTTCTGTCGGTCAGCGTATTTTCTCTTTAGTAGATGCCTCATTTAGCCTATTTTTCCTTTTTAGATTTCTTTTTATTCTCCAATCGACAAAAATGGCATACAAAATCATAGAACCAATAAATCCAAATATGATATAAGGTTCCAGACGATCAAACAAGGTTATTCGTTGACCATAAAGGGATTTTGAACCATCTTTCCAGGTAATGCTCTTGTCTTCATCATCAATCCGTTTGTAGGATTCGCCATCATAGGTCAGGTAATTGTCTTTACGGACATACATATTTAAATAGTTGTAGCCGTTCTTTGTGGGAAGGTCTGAAAACAGACTTTCCTTGGCATAAACTTCAATGTAGAGGGTCCCATCCTCTAAGCGTTTAATATCATCAACGCGTGCATCTTTAATGAGGATATTTCCATCTTGAACAATATCCCAATCACGCTTACTTCCCTTTGAACCATCTTCATATGATATGGCAAGCTGATGATTTTCAGATTGCCACAGACCGTAGATACCATCTTTAGAAACCCCATCATCAAAGAAAATACCATAAATAATGAGTATAGGTAAGAGGATTAGGAAACCTATCCCAAAAATGTTGGCTAAACGGTCTGTAAATTTATCCCAGCGTGCTCGCCATCCCGTTTTACGTTTTTGTTCTTTTCGATATGCTTTTTGTGACTGATACTTTCGATTGCGTTTCTTTCGGTCAGCGTATTTTCTGTTTGTTTGGTGTCTCATTGAGTTTTTCTCTCCTCTTTTGCCGAGCCTCTAAAATAACAAGAAAGAAGCCCAGTCCCAGAATTCCACGATAGATAGTTTGAACAATTGTAGATAGGTTGGCTTTCCGTTCACCATAAGGGCTAGTAGAACCATCTTTCCAAGTAATAGTCTTGTTTCCAGAATTGATACGCTTGTAGGACTCGCCATCATAAGTTAGGAGATTCCCTTTTCGTACATACATTTCCAAGTAATTGTAACCGCCTTTTTGAGGAAGTTTTGAGAGGATATTTTCTGGAGCATAGACCTCAATATGGAGTGTTCCGTCATTCATTTTTTTGATAGTACGAGTATCTGCAACATTGATTATCGTTTTGCCATCCTGGACGACTTGCCAATTCGTATCACCATGTCTACGGATGTGTTCATAGGAAATGGCTAGCGTGTGGTTTTCGGATTGCCAAAGTCCGTAGATATTGCTTTCATTGACCGTATAGTGCTTGTAATAATAAAAACCACCATACAGCAGTGCTAGCAGCACTAAGATAATCAATTCAGATGTTGGCTCTAGTGGGATTATCTTTCTCCAATCAAAGCGCCATCCTTTGGGTTCTTCAATACTTTGGCAGTCGCTATTTATATTTTCCTCTCCTTTAGAGAGGTTGATTAATTTTTTCTTTGTCATGCCTAATCCTTTCATCAACCATTGTAACAAATTCATCTCCCAAGCAAAAGCTAGCCTGATTTGTGATATAATTGGGAGTGATTGCGGGCAAGAAAATCTTATTTCTTGCCAGACTTGTAAAAATAAAACAGAGGATTTTAAGATGAAACTGACACTCCATGAAATTGCCAAGGTTGTTGGCGCTAAAAATGATGTCACAGCCTATGAAGATGTTGCCATTAACCAGATTGAGTTTGATAGCCGTAAGATTATAGCGGGCGACCTCTTTTTGCCGCTCAAAGGTGCGCGTGATGGACATGATTTTATCCAAACAGCCTTTGAAAATGGTGCTCTAGCGACATTCACAGAAAAAGAATTATCAGCTGATCAAGCCTATATCCTAGTTGATGATGCTCTTGAAGCCTTCCAAAAACTGGCTGCCTACTATCTTGAAAAGACTGGTGTTGACGTTGTTGCGGTGACTGGTTCTAACGGTAAGACAACGACCAAGGACATGATTCATGATATCTTGGCCACAACCTATCGTACTTACAAGACCCAAGGTAATTACAACAATGAGATTGGTCTTCCTTATACTGCCCTACACATGCCTGACGATACGGAGAAAATCGTCCTTGAGATGGGGCAAGACCACATGGGAGACATTCACCTCTTGTCAACCTTGGCGAAACCAAAAACAGCTGTTGTTACCTTAATCGGAGAGGCTCATTTGGAATTCTTTGGTAGCCGTGACAAGATTGCTCAAGGTAAAATGCAAATGCAAGACGGTATGCCTGATGGTAGCCTCTTGCTTGTACCTAGTGATCCTATCGTCGATCCATTCTTGCCAAGCAATCTTGAAGTGGTACGCTTTGGGGATGGTGCGGAGCTTACGGTCTCTGAGTTGACAGAGTTCAAAGACCACCTCACCTTCTCAACAAACTTCCTAGACGGACAAGTTACTTTGCCAGTCACTGGAAAATACAATGCCACAAATGCCATGGTTGCTGCCTATGTCGCTAAACACTTGGGTGTAACTGAGGAAAATATCCTCTCAGCTCTTGCTAACTTGCAGCTGACAAAGAACCGTACCGAATGGAAAAAAGCAGCCAATGGTGCTGATATTCTTTCCGACGTCTACAATGCTAATCCAACAGCTATGAAGCTCATTTTGGAGACCTTCTCAGCCATTCCTAAGAATGAAGGAGGCAAGAAAATTGCTGTCCTAGCTGATATGAAAGAACTCGGTGAACAGTCTGTGCAACTTCACACGCAGATGATACTAAGTCTGACACCAGATGCTATTGATACGGTGATTTTCTACGGTGAGGATATTGCAGAATTGTCGCAACTTGCTAGCCAAATGTTCCCTCTTGGTCATGTTTATTATTTCAAGAAGACAGCTGATGAAGACCAATTTGACGCTATGGTTAAGCAAATCAAAGAAAGCCTAGGCGAGTACGATCAAATCTTGCTCAAGGGCTCTAACTCTATGAACCTAGCCAAGGTCGTGGAAGAATTACAAGCTAAGAATTAAGTTCTCTAACCTGCTCTCTAAAGCAGGTTTTTGCTTTACCCTGAAATTTGATATAATAGCAGGCATAGTAATTTCAGCAGGAGAAGAGAATGAAGAATTTTTTGACAACCACCCAAACTCATCCACCTCAGATACCTTTGCCCTATTATTTACTTATGCTCTTGGCAATGGTGTTTTTGAGTTACTTGAGTTGGCGTTGGTATAAGAATAAGATATGGCGTTGGACCTTTCTCACTATCCAAGCCATTCAACTCTTTGCCCTCTATACTTGGTACCTCTGGCAGGGCTTTCCTCTTTATATTAGTCTGCCCCTTTACCATTGTCGCATGGCCATGTTTGCTGTTCTCCTCCTGAAAAATAGTAGAATAAAGAGCTATTTCGCTATTATGGGAGTTGTCGGGACTTACTGTGCATTGATTTATCCAGTATTTGATCCCTATGAGTTTCCTCATATCACAGGCTTTTCTTTCCTAATTGGCCACTATGCCCTACTGGTCAATAGCCTGAATGTAATTTTTAATAGTTATAAAACTCATCCAATCAGTAAGCGGCTGATTGTCGTGGCCACCTTATTACTGAATCTAGCTTTGGTAATAGTTAATCAGACTATTGGTGGAAACTATGGCATGCTTAAACACACACCATTTATTATGGGAGCTCCCTTATTTGTCAAATACCTTGCTGTTTCAGGGTCTCTGATTATTCTCATGATAATCATGAAAAAAGGTCTGGAGCATTTTGAAGAGAAATATTAAATAAATGAAGAAACACGCTATCAGAAAGTTGATAGCGTGCTTTGTCAATTTATTTGTTTTATTCTAGTTTTATTCTAACACAAAACGCTTTCAGAATTGCTTTCACACTGTAATTTGGATATAATAAAAGTGCTGTGCCTGCGAGAATTATCGCAAGCCTCGACAACAAATGTAGCTTTCAAAAGACAGAAATTTTCTGAAAGAAGTGCTACAACTATCTTACTTTTCAATCTGGTAAAACTCAGTAGCTATGGAGCATAGACATTTTGCAATTTTTAAGGAAGCTACTGACGTCCGATACCGCTAAGGAAAAGTATCAAAAAGATTATTTTTAAAGAAGAAAGAAAATTATGAGTATCCAAGACGAAATCAAAAAACGCCGTACTTTTGCCATCATCTCTCACCCCGATGCTGGTAAAACAACAATTACTGAACAATTGCTTTACTTTGGGGGTGAAATCCGTGAAGCTGGTACCGTAAAAGGTAAGAAAACCGGAAATTTTGCCAAATCAGACTGGATGGATATTGAGAAACAACGTGGTATCTCAGTAACTTCATCTGTGATGCAGTTTGACTATGCTGGCAAACGTGTCAATATCCTTGATACCCCAGGGCACGAGGACTTCTCAGAAGATACCTACCGTACCCTTATGGCGGTTGATGCTGCCGTCATGGTTGTTGACTCAGCTAAAGGTATCGAGGCCCAAACCAAAAAACTTTTCGAAGTTGTTAAACACCGTGGGATTCCTGTCTTCACCTTCATGAACAAATTGGACCGTGATGGACGTGAACCACTTGACCTCCTGGAAGAGTTGGAAGAAGTGCTTGGTATTGCCAGCTACCCAATGAACTGGCCTATCGGTATGGGTAAAGCCTTCGAAGGACTTTACGACCTCTATAACGAACGCTTGGAGCTTTACAAAGGTGACGAGCGCTTTGCCAAGATTGAAGATGGTGATACTCTTTTTGCCAACAACCCATTCTATGAGCAAGCTAAAGAAGATATTGAACTCTTGACAGAAGCGGGTAATGAATTCTCTGAGGAAGCTATTTTAGCTGGTGAATTGACACCGGTCTTCTTCGGTTCTGCCCTTACTAACTTTGGGGTTCAAACCTTCCTCGATACCTTCCTCAAATTTGCACCAGAACCACATGGTCACAAGACAGTGGATGGCGATGAGATTGATCCTCTCAACAAGGATTTCTCTGGTTTTGTTTTCAAAATCCAAGCTAACATGGACCCACGTCACCGTGACCGTATTGCCTTTGTTCGTATCGTGTCTGGTGAATTCGAGCGTGGTATGAGTGTTAATCTAACACGTACTGGTAAAGGAGCTAAGCTCTCTAACGTCACTCAGTTTATGGCTGAATCCCGTGAAAATGTCGAAAATGCCGTTGCTGGAGATATTATCGGGGTTTACGATACAGGAACTTACCAGGTTGGTGATACCCTTACTGTAGGTAAAAACAAATTTGAATTTGAGCCCCTACCAACCTTTACGCCCGAGTTGTTCATGAAAGTTTCTGCTAAAAACGTCATGAAGCAGAAGTCCTTCCATAAAGGAATTGAACAATTGGTGCAAGAAGGAGCCATCCAGCTCTACACCAATTACCAAACAGGTGAATATATGCTTGGTGCCGTTGGTCAACTTCAGTTTGAAGTTTTCAAACACCGTATGGAAAATGAATACAATGCCGAAGTCGTTATGACACCAATGGGTAAAAAGACTGTGCGTTGGATTCAACCTGAGGACCTCGATGAACGCATGTCATCAAGCCGAAATATCTTGGCCAAAGACCGCTTTGATCAACCAGTCTTCCTCTTTGAAAATGACTTTGCCCTCCGTTGGTTTGCGGATAAATATCCAGATGTAACATTGGAAGAGAAGATGTAATACGGCGCAAAAGATGACGATTATAAATCGTTCATCTTTTGACGCTAGCCACTATCTTGTGGCTAGCTAGCCGTCTCACTAACTACGTCAGACGAATAATATCGATTCGTCTGACTTCGTGTCGTAATATCTTAATAATGATATCTACGCTACGTCTCTAAAACAACACAAAATATAGGACTATCTAATCAGATAGTCCTATATTTTTTATAAACCTAATAGTTATCAAGTATAGCTATGATAAATTACTTTAGATAATCACGATTATGATAAATCAAGCCAGCTTCCAAAAGTATGCAAATTGTTGATAGCCAGAAACTTGTTGTAATTCCAAAACTTTCAGTAATAGAACTCATCAGAAAGACGAAAACTGAGAAAGCAAGGGTTGAAATGACTTCAAATACAGAATAAACATGTACTAACTGATTTTCATCCACAGTTTCTTGAAGAAAGACACTTTCAGGGACTTCTTTTAACTGAGAAAAGAAGCCGATTAAACTTGAGAAAATTAAAAATGTTTGTGTGTTTGAGAAAAAGAGGATACTGGCTGTGATGGTCGCCATTGCTAAGAGTGGAAAGAGAATACTTTTCCACTTATGAACTAAAAACTTTTCGGATAGTTTGTAGACAATTATTCCACCTAAAATGATACCAAGGGAATAGGCTGTATTTGAGTAGCCCCAGTAACTTTCAGTTTGTTTTAACACCTCGGTTACAAAAACAAGGATTACAGATGACACCCAGATTGTATTGGAGAAGTCCTCTAATAAATTTGCTTGGACAAATAACTTTAATTTAGGATTTTTTGCAACTAACTTCCATCCTTTTACTAGAGTATCCAGATTAGTCTCCGCCTCTAACTGCTCTATTTTAGCCTGTGGGAGAAAGAGCATCACAGAAGTAGAAAGAAGATAAAGAAATAGGACTATCAACATTGTAGAAAATAGGCCAACCGAAGCGTAAAGGAGTCCTCCTAGTCCCCAACCAATCAATTGCACTCCCTCACCACTCATTGATAAGGCAGCATTTGCCTTTCCCAAATTTGTGGCATATCTAGGAATCATGGCAAAAGATACGGGCGACGCAAAGCCATCTAAGATAGAAATAGCGACAACAAAGATATACATTCCTAAGGCTGGAACAAATTGAGCCTTAAAGAGCATTACAAGGAGTATTGCTAATAGAAAAGTCTTTCCACATTGAGTGAATGAAAGCACACTATTTAGGGCTAGTTTTTTAGTCACCAATGGCACTAAAAGGCTTGCCACGAAAGCTGACAATCCGATTAGAATGGGAACCATTGAGGTCGCAATAACGGATTTTGTAATGACGTAGATGTTTGCGATGAGAGATACCCTGAGGAAAATGTCAGCTAAATTAGCAAATAATTGAGAGAGAAGTAATTTCAGAAAGGATTTAGACATATCGTTTCTCCATACCGGTTACCAAATCTGGAAATGAAATTGGATTCACATATTTATTAAACAAAATAATTTTACAAGAATAATAATCTTATTTAATAAATTCCCATATATGCTTTCTAACTATTTTCCTCTATCAATTTTTTCAAATGTGTTTCATAAGTCTTTGCAATATGCTCGCTCCCTGCCAATTTCATGGCCCCAATATATTTTTTCATTTCGATAATGGACTGATTATTTCCTTCTTTTTTATATTGATAATAATTTTGTGCATATTGAAAAACCAATCGTTCATAAATTTCAGTCTCGATAAAAAAGCATTGGTTTAATTGTTTTTCAAAATACCGTGCATCAATGAGTTCTTCTCTTTCTATGCATGTAATATAAACATTTAATAACATGGTTGATATCATGCGTCGATTATTAGGAATCTCTTTGTAAAAATCAGACCTTCTAGACATCTCCTTTGCCAAAACCATAAGAGTCTCATGGTTCAACACATCTAAGGTATTTGCAAAAATCAATAATTCATAATACCCCCAGTACTCGACACTAAATAGATAATCGGTTAAATCGGTTAGGTCTTGCTGTGTATAATAGCTTTCTCCCGATAAATCCTGCAAGCGAATTTTTAATAAAATAGTATTAATGTGATGAAACTTCTCTCGTTTAGGTTCTGATTCTAATTGAGAATTAAGTAACTTCTTTAATCCATCGATATCATGAGTTGATACAAAAAGTCGAATTTTTGACAATAGCTCATTCAGATCATCACGATGAAAATCATGGACAGCATACATGAATTCGTCAATGGGCATATTAATCTCGTCTAATATTAACATAAACTTTGTAATGGTTAAGTCTGTCTGTCCTTTTTCAAAACGAGACAGTTGAGATGTCGAGATACCAGCTTTTGCGACATCTTTTAACCGTATCCCTCTTGATTTACGAAATTTTTTAAAAATTGCTCCAAATTTTTTCATGGAAGCCTCCAGTTTGCATATATGGGAATATCTATTTTTTTGTATCTTAACATAAAATACAGGAAAACAAAAGTGAGGTTATTACTGTGAATAGGCAATGATTGCTGTTTTTTATAAACACACAAAAAACCATAGGACTGTCAATTAAGACTGTCCTATGGTTTCTTTTATTTTTCTGTATTGAGTAATCTGCCTAGGAATCGTTGCAGGGCGAAGAAAACAATAAGGCTTGCCAATGTTTCTCCTAGGAAAGATGAGCTATTGACAATGAGTGAATAGAGATAAGGGCTTTGTCCCTTAGGGGCATAGCTTCCCCAAAAGATGACACCGGCTATAAAGTGAATGAGGTAACGAGCAAAGCTACCAAGCAGAATCCCCCAAGTGATAAGCATCAGAGACTTGACTTTATTGTCTTGTTTAATGGCTTTATCAAGGGCTGGTTTGACCACACCACTAATACCAATCAGACTAAAGGCGACAAAGTACTCCAGAAAACCTTGTGTCAAGGTCAGCCAACCACCGGCGGCTTGCCCTGTAACAACTTGAAGTAGCCCCCAGATAAGACCTCCCATAGCACCAGCTTTTAAGCCCCAGCGAAAACTGAGGAGAAAGATGGGCACCATCTTAAAGGAAAGGGAAATCCAAGGGCCTAGGGACATGGGTTGAGTAACCAAGTCGAGAATGTAAGCAATGGTTGCAAAAAGGGCAACCTCAATCATTGGTCGAATACTTGTTTTCGACATAAAAAAACCTCCTATACCAATCGTCTTGATTGGCTATTTTTGCCACATCAAAACGTTGTCATAGAAGTTCTTCTATTTCAATCTATTTTGAGACACATCCCTACGCAGGTCCTAACCTGATCAGGTGGTAAGAGTTTAGGCAAGTCTTGAAAAAAATTCAAGCTAGCCATTCTCAGCAATTGCTCCTCTTGTGACTCCTTAATTGTACTACCAGAAACCCATTTCTGCAAGTATCTGAAATCCTAAAATTGTGGTATAGTTAAAGCAAGGATTATCTTTACAATAAAAAAGGAGAAATAACTATGGGACTTTTTTCAGGACTGCTTGGCAATGCATCTAAAAAAGATAATGATAAGGTTGAGCGCCAATTGGAGGGCATCTTAATTCCAGGTGAACAGGTGGAGTTAGCCTATGTCCTTGTTCGTGACTTGATTGTCTTTACAGAGAAGCGCTTGATTTTAGTCGATAAACAAGGTGTCACAGGGAAGAAAACCTCTTACAAGTCTATCCCTTATCACTCGATTTCTCGTTTTACTGTAGAAAGTTCGGGGCACTTTGACCTAGATGCTGAACTTAAGATTTGGATTTCATCAGCACTTGAGCCTGCAGAAGTGCTTCAATTTAAGAGCGATAATAATGTTTTTGAAATCCAACAAGCTTTGGCAGCAGCAGTGCTAGAGTAATGAGGAAGAAAAATGTTTATTGAAAAAGAACTGGGTTATAAGCGTCACTGGATTAATATTGACTCAGATATTATTTCTGAGCAATCCTACCTTTATACCAAGTATGATATTGACCAAGAAACCATAGAGTATGCCTTGGATAAAAATGAACGAGCCCACATGGATTACAACCGTGAGACTGGGACAATCACCTTTATCTATAATGTTCTGGCGCTTGAAAAGGACAAGGAACACTATGAAACCATTCCTCTGACCTTTATTGTTCAAGATACACGTTTGGTGACCATTAGTAACGAGGATAACGCTTATGTGATAAGCAAGATGCAAGATTATGTGGATAACCATGAGGATTTGTCTATCTACAAATTGCTCTTTGCAGGCCTTGAGATGATTTCAAATGCCTATTATCCCGTTATTGAACGCTTGGATCAGCAAAAAGATGAGGTTAGTCGACGCCTAAGGCAGACAACGACGAGTAAGAATCTTTACGACCTTTCAGATTTGGAAACAGGCATGGTCTATTTGGTAGCTGCCGCTACACAAAATCGTCTTCTTTTGGAACACATCAAGGGGCACGCCATTTATCGTCGTCTCAATGAGGTCGAAAAAGAACAGTTTGATGATGCTATGATTGAAGCTAGACAGTTAGTAGCCATGACGGACCTCATTTCTAAGGTCTTACAGCAACTATCAGGTTCTTATAATAATATCCTAAACAACAATCTGAACAACAACTTGAGCAATCTGACCATTATTGAGGTACTCTTGGGAGTGCTTGCCGTTATTACCGGTTTCTTTGGGATGAATGTTCCTCTACCGTTTATGACTGTCAGTCCAGCCTGGATTTTCATCATTATCGGTAGTGCGATTCTTTGTTTGGTCTTGGCCCGCTACTTGCGTTGGTTGGTCCATAAATAATAATTAGTGAGTGAAACCGTCTTCTCAAATTGGAGGCGGTTTTAAAACGTTATTCACTGTCTTTTTATTCTTAAATATGATAGACTAGATAAGTTGTTAAAATAAACGACTATTAAATACAGGTAGTTAACATACTACACAACCAAGTCTCATAAGGTGGCTTCGCACCGCCTTCAAATAGAAAGAAGAATACTTTGAAATTTACAGATTTAAACCTATCAGAAGACATCCAATCAGCTGTTGTAGCTGCCGGTTTTGAAAAGCCATCACCTATCCAAGAGTTGACGATTCCACTCGCTCTTGAAGGTAAGGATGTTATCGGTCAGGCCCAAACTGGTACTGGTAAAACAGCTGCCTTTGGTTTGCCTACCCTAGATAAAATTCGTACAGAAGAAAATACAATCCAAGCCCTTGTGATTGCCCCAACACGTGAGTTGGCAGTGCAATCTCAAGAAGAGCTTTTCCGTTTTGGCCGTGATAAGGGCGTTAAGGTTCGCTCAGTCTACGGTGGCTCTAGCATTGAGAAACAAATCAAGGCCCTCCGTTCAGGTGCCCACATTGTAGTAGGGACACCAGGTCGTCTCCTTGACCTTATCAAACGTAAGGCTCTTAAACTCAATAATATCGAGACTTTGATTTTGGATGAAGCTGATGAAATGCTTAACATGGGCTTCCTTGAAGACATTGAAGCTATCATTAGCCGAGTACCAGAAGAACGTCAAACCCTTCTCTTCTCAGCAACTATGCCTGATGCTATCAAACGTATTGGCGTTCAGTTCATGAAAGATCCTGAGCATGTGAAAATCAAGGCTAAAGAATTGACCAATGTTAACGTTGACCAATACTTTATCCGAGTGAAGGAACAAGAGAAGTTCGATACCATGACTCGTCTTATGGATGTTGACCAACCTGAATTGTCAATCGTCTTTGGACGTACCAAACGTCGTGTGGACGAGTTGACACGTGGTTTGAAACTTCGTGGTTTCCGTGCAGAAGGTATCCACGGTGACCTTGACCAAAACAAACGTCTTCGTGTTATCCGTGACTTCAAGAACGACCAAATCGATATTTTAGTTGCGACAGACGTTGCGGCGCGTGGTCTTGACATTTCCGGTGTTACTCATGTCTACAACTATGATATTCCACAAGATCCAGAAAGCTACGTTCACCGTATTGGACGTACAGGACGTGCAGGCCAATCAGGTCAATCGATTACTTTCGTTGCTCCAAACGAAATGGGTTACTTGGGAATCATCGAAAACTTGACTAAGAAACGCATGAAAGGTCTTAAGCCACCAACAGCTCAAGAAGCTTTCCAGGCTAAGAAGAAAGTTGCCCTTAAGAAAATCGAACGTGACTTTGCGGATGAAGCTATCCGTTCTAACTTTGACAAGTTCAAGGGCGATGCGGTTAAATTGGCTCAAGAATTCACACCTGAAGAATTGGCGCTTTACATCTTGAGCTTGACCGTTCAAGATCCAGAGACAATGCCAGAAGTGGAAATTGCGCGTGAAAAACCATTGCCATTCAAACCATCAGGTGGTGGCTTTGGTGGTAAAGGCGGTAAAGGTGGCCGTGGCAACCGCGGTCGCGATAACAACCGTCGTGGTGGATACCGTGGTGACCGTAACCGCGATGACCGAGACGGCGGCGGACGTCGTGACTTCAAACGCAAGTCTAAGAAGAATAGCCGTGACTTCGAAAACCATGGCAACAAACGCCCACACCGTACCTCAAGCGAAAAGAAAAACGGCTTTGTTATCCGTAACAAGGGTGATAAATAAACAATGAAAATGCTCTATGAAAATAGAGTGTTTTTTGTTATACTTGCATGTAATGAAATTCTGAGAGAATATTCATTTTAAATTAGGAAAAATTATAAATATGAGGTATAGGATGTATTTTCGGATGATTGAAAAATTTTTTAGGTGGATTAGGTATCCACAATATATAATGTTTTTACTTGAGGGATGTTTCTTACTTTTATCTTTTTCTATAGATAATAATTTATTTTATACTAAAGTTAGTACACTTAGATACTTTTTTCTTACATTTTTTATTAGCGCATTAAAATTATCTCAACTAGCATTATTTATTACAATCTTTGGTTTTAGAATTGGTGTGGATTATGGCGGGTTAAAACATCAATTTAATTCAGATAAATTAGTAAATATAGCTAACAAAGTATTAATCATCACTCTTTTGATAACATATTTCGAAGTGCTTGCTTTCATATTAGAGAATATGATTAACAATAAGAGCCTAACATTGAATTATTCAATATTAGGAAATATTTTTGATAAGAGTCAATTTCTCTCAATGTTGCCTATGATTTTCATATTCTTCTTTGCTTTGGAGATGCCTTTATTTATGTTTAAAGTCTCACCATTTGTATTATATACTTTTATAGCTCTTCCATTGTTATTATTATCCTCAATAGGAGTTCAGAAGGGAATTATCACATGGGCATTTCTTGCCTTTCTACTTATTACTATTGGTATCAATTTTTATGATAAGGTTTTAGTGAATTATAAGGGAATTGAAATTGACGATTATAGAATTTTAGAAAAAAAGATTAAATATTTATTTACTGTTGCATGCATCTATTTTGGCCTTTTATCATCTGAATTGATAATAGGATTTAAATGTTATAATTTATTCGTTAGAAGTACTCCTATCCCTGAAATAGTAAATATTCTGATGAATGGTTCAATCAAAATAATAATTCTCTTATATTTATACGCTATTATTATAGAATACGAAGATAAGATTTATTATTGGATAATAGCTAGGATTTATTCTCGAGAATTAAAACCAATTTATGGTAATTATAAAAGAGTTGTTAGAGAGAGAAAAGGATTCAAAATTCTGAGTGGAGATTATTTCTTAGTCGAAGAGCGAGAGACATCTCTAATGACTGTGATATTGGATGATAATGTTAAGGAAGAAGTAGAATTAGATAATGTTCTAAAGCATTCATTTGATGTAATACAAATTGAAAATGACTATTATGTTACAAAAGAGAATAAACTATTAGAAGAAATTTCAACTTTGTCGTTAAGTGGAGGTTATCAGAAATTAGGAAGACCCTTTAGGAGTGTATTTCCATTATTGGTAGTTTTAGGATTATTGTTCAGTGTATCACTTTATTTTGAGAAATATCATTCTAGTATTGATGGATATTATGTTAGAGTGATAATCAGAAAGAATTTGAGTTACAAATATAGTATTAACGAGAACGAAAAAATAAAAGTAGAGGATGATTCCTTTTATTATCGAGGTGAAGTTAAAAATATTAATAGGGAAACACTTGCAATTAATAGAGGTAAATATTTTGGAAAATATTATCGTGGAATTTTGGAAATAGATAATTTTGAAAAATTAAGTAAAGATGACGAAAACTACTCCCAATATTATGTTAGGAGAGGTTCATCTATTTATAATGCAATTAAAGATAATAGTAAACATGCAAAAAATATAAATTAATAAAACACACGGTTATTTTTCCGTGTGTTCTTTGATATAGGCTAGTTTTTTCTCTCGGCTTTTTTTCTTAAAGAGTGCTTCTGCGCTCATGGCTTCAGGCTTGCTAGCGAAGGCTTCTGAGTAGAGGAGTTTAACTGGTAGGCGAGCTCTGGTATACTTAGCACCCCTGCCTGAGTTATGGGTTTTGAGGCGGCGTTCGACGTCTGTGGTGTAGCCTGTATAGAGGGTGCCATCAGCACACTCAACCACATACATGTAGGCCTTGCTATCCTTTTCTGTCATCGTTTAGGACTCACCTTTAGCCTTTTTTCCAAAGTAAATCTCAAAGATTTCGTCGGTATAGTCACCATTTTCCTTGTGCACAAAGAGAGGTGGAAGGATTTTCAAGCCATCTGTCGAGCCGTCTTTAATGGCTTCAATTAGGAGCATGTTAGCCTCACGTCCCATCTTAGGGTAGATAAACTGGATGCGTTTAGGTGCTAGATTGTACTGGCGCATGGTGTCAATGATATCCAAAAAGCGGTCAGGGCGATGTACCATAGCAATGCGTCCATTAGATTTGAGGGCATGACGAGCGACTTGGAAAATTTCTTCTAAATTGGTCGTAATTTCGTGGCGTGCCAAGAGGTAGTGCTCTGACAGATTTTTCTTAGACGTTTCTGTCGCCTTAAAGTAGGGAGGGTTACAGAGGATAAGGTCCACCTGAGATCGTGGGGCATGGTCAAGCAAATTTTTTAGGTCGTCATTGACAACAGTCACTTGATTCTCTAGTTGATTAAGAGTTACGGAACGCTTGGCCATATCAGCCAGGCGTTCTTGCAACTCAACCAAGGTAATCGGTGCCTCAGTGCGTGTGCTGGCAAAGAGGCCAACGGCACCATTTCCCGAACAGAGGTCGACAATTAATCCCTTCTTTGGAATTTTTGGAAACCGAGAGAGGAGGACGCTATCAATAGAGTAGCTGAAGACCTCCTTATTTTGAATGATTTTCACATCTGTGGAGAAGAGCTGGTCAATGCGTTCTCCGTCTTTTAAAATTGGATTTGTCATAGTTTTTATTGTAACAAAAAACAGCTCCCAAAGGAACTGTTGCGAGTGATTACTCTAGGACACCGAAGGTATATCCTTGATTTTTGAAATATTCGATAATTTGTGGAAGGGTCTGAACAGTCAGCTCCTTACCAGCAGTGTCGTGCATAAGCACAACCTTAACATGACTCTCAGGGAAATATTTTTGTGAACCGTCCAAGTAGGCCATCATGGTTTCAGATGTCGTTGGGCGAACAGAGGCGGGTTCTGCATCACCACAAAGCATGTTCCAGTCAATCCACTCGATACCTTCCTTGGCGAGGGCTTGGTCAGTACTTTCTAGACCTTGCCATGACATATGACCACCAGGATAACGGAAAATTCTTGTCTTGAAGTCCTTACCTAAGATAGCTTGGAAATTAGCCATGGTTTGGTTAACCTCAGAAACAATCTGACTTTGATTAGGAACACGTCCTGGATAAAGGAGATTAAAGTTGTGGCTGAGGCTATGGTTGGCAATAGCATGTCCTTCTGTAATTTGTCGTTTGAGGATGTCCGCATTTTCTTGTGTAATGGTGTAACCAATGTGGAAGAATGTGGCGTGAACACCGTATTCTTTCAAAATACTCATGACTTGTGGGGTCAGTGTTGGATCAATCCCATCGTCAAACGTTAAAAAGACGACCTTGTCGTCGATATCCTGAGACTTGCCTCGAATAGTGTTATTCACAGCAGTAACATCGTAAGCATAGTCAGAAGCTGCAATGCTGTGGTTACTACCTTTCTTGAGTTGTGTTTCATCATCTTCTTTAGCTTTTTCTGAAGATGAGCTTGTGCTATTAGCGACTTGTTCAGTCTTTTCAGCCTTGGCTACTTGTTCAGATTTCGTGTTATGGCGTTGGAATAGGACAAAGCCTAGGATAGCCAGAACAGCCAAGTTTGCAATAATGAGGCAAAGATTAAGTGCCTTTCGATTTTTCCCTATAATCTCAATACTTTTTTTCATAGTTACATTATAGCTCAAACTATTAGAAAGTGCCACACCATTTTCAATAGTTTACAAAGAAATTCGATGAAAAAAGCGCTCCTTTTTTTGGTATAATAGTAAAAAACTTGTAGAAAAAGAGGTGAAAACGTGTTTTACGCTTATTTACGTGGGCTTGTTGTCTTCCTTCTATGGATTATCAATGGGAATGCCCATTACCACAATCGCGATAAATTATTGAACAAGGACGAAAACTATATCTTGGTTGCTCCGCACCGAACTTGGTGGGACCCTGTTTATATGGCTTTTTCAGCTCGTCCTAAGCAGTTTATTTTCATGGCTAAGAAAGAACTCTTCAAGAGTCGTATCTTTGGTTGGTGGATCCGTATGTGCGGAGCCTTCCCAATTGACCGTGAAAATCCTGGTCAAGAAGCTATCAAGTACCCTGTTAACATGCTTAAGAAGAGTAAGCGTAGTTTGATTATGTTCCCAAGTGGTAGCCGCCATTCATCTGATGTTAAGGGTGGGGTTGCAGTTATCGCTAAGATGGCTAAGGTTAAGATTATGCCGGTTGTCTATCAAGGACCTCGTGAACTCAAGGGGCTCTTGACAGGTGAACGTGTGGATATGAACTATGGTAATCCCATTGATATTTCAGATTTGAAGCGTTTGAATGACGAAAATATCCAAGAGGTTGCTCGTCGTATCCAATCTGAATTTGATCGCCTTGATGAGGAAGCTTTGAGCTATCAAACAGGCAAGAAACCCAATCCTTTGACTTATATTTACCGAGTACCTCTCGGTATTGTGGCTATCATTGCGGTACTTTTGACCATGGTTTTCTCATATGTAGCTAGCTTTGTTTGGAATCCTGAAAAACATCGTGCCAAAGAAACTCAGAAATAAGCTAAAAACTCTATCAGACATAGATCTGATGGAGTTTTTTACTTTTTGATATTTTTTAAAATTTTTTACGAATAAGAAAGAAAATATATCAATTAAGGAGATTAGCGTGAAGGAAAAGATTCTAGCCTATGTCAAAGATAATCGTCTGTTTGTGAGTGTCATCGCTGTACTGATGGTGATTTTTTGCTTCTTTCTATGGATGACTTGTGGTGCCGGAAACAGCATGGAGGCGGAGACGTCTTATACAGATGTGACAACATTGTCAACCTCCTCATCCAAAGAAGGGTCAAAATCACTTACTGAAGTGTCTTCTCAGTCAAAGACGGAAGAAAGTGAAAAGGATAAGTCAAAAGTAACAGTGGATGTTAAAGGAGCCGTAGTCAAGCCAGGGGTTTATACGCTAAAAGCGGGCACTAGAGTGACTGACGCCATCAAAGCCGCTGGGGGAATGACCGAGGATGCGGATGCTAAGAGTGTTAATTTAGCCGCAAGCTTGTCAGACGAAGAGGTTATCTATGTGGCAACTAAGGATGAAAACCTTTCTGTCCTTGGTCAATCAGGAACTAGTCAGGATTCTGACAAAGGAGGGCAAACTAATGCTAAGGATGGGAAAATTAACTTAAATACAGCGACTGCAGAGGAATTGCAAACCATTTCTGGAATTGGAGCTAAGCGAGCAGAGGATATTATCGCCTATCGCGAAAGTCATGGTGGCTTTCAGTCCGTAGATGACCTGAAAAATGTTTCAGGAATTGGTGATAAAACGTTAGATAAAATCAGAGAGTCCATCTATGTGGCTTAAAAAAGCGCCAATCAGTCTTTTTTCCTTGTCTCTTTTAATAGCTGCCCTTTATTTTACGATTTTTGTCACTAATGTTTATGCTATTGGAACTTTTGTCTTTCTTATGGTCTGTTTTTTGAAGCATCATTGGAAGAATAAGACAGCCCTAAAGTTGGTGGGACTTGTAGGTAGTTTCTTTTTGGTCTACTTTTTATTCTTGCATCATAGAGCTAGCATACAAGATAAACAAGCCCCTGCTGAAATCAATCAGGTGACTCTGGTTGCTGATACGCTATCGGTTAATGGTGAGCAATTATCCGCTATCGGTAAGGCCAAGGGACAAAACTATCAGGTCTTTTACCGACTCAAATCTGAGAAGGAGCAGCATTTTTTCAAGACTACTAGTCAAACGCTAGTATTAAAAGGGAAAATTACGTTAACCCAAGCAACTGGTCAACGTAATTTTCAAGGGTTTAATTATCAGTCTTATCTAGCCAGTCAAGGCATTTATCGAATTGCTCAGATTGAGCGCTTGGACCATGTGGTACCTAAAAAATCTCTATCTCCCCTAGCTTTTTTTCATCAACTGAGGAGGAGGGCTTTGGTTCATATTCAGACGCACTTTCCTAATCCGATGAGACACTACATGACAGGCCTACTCTTTGGGTATTTGGATAAGGAGTTCGATGAGCAGAGTCAGCTTTACACGAGTTTAGGGATTATTCATCTATTCGCACTTTCGGGAATGCAGGTGGGCTTTTTTCTGGGATGGTTTCGCTACGGACTCCTACGCTTGGGCCTTCCTAAAGATTATCTATTTATTATCTTGCTGCCTTTTTCCTTATGCTATGCCTTAATGACAGGATGGACGGCTTCAGTCCTACGTTCCCTGATTCAAAGTTTGTTAGCGGAGTTTGGTATTAAAAAACTGGATAATATGGGAATAACCTTGCTTCTATTGTTTCTCTTTTTACCTCATTTTCTTTTAACAGTGGGAGGTGTTTTAAGTTGCTCCTATGCCTTCTTGTTATGTTTGTTTGATTTTGAGGAGATGTCATCACTTAAAAAGTCAATCTGTACAAGCTTAGTGTTAAGTCTTGGGATTTTGCCCTTTCTAACTTACTATTATGGGACCTTTCAACCGGTGAGTTTAATTCTGACGGCGATATTTTCGATAGTATTTGATAGCTTTCTCTTGCCTGTCTTGACGGTCTTCTTTGCCCTTTCGGGGTTGGTAATCTTTTCTCAAATCAACCCACTTTTTGAATGGATGGAGACCTTTTTGACTTGGATACAATCCTGGATAGGCCAGCCTTTAATTTTAGGGAAACCTAGTTTGTTACAGTTTAGCTTGATGATAGCTGTATTGGTTATGCTCTTTGATTTTTGGAAAAAGCCTCAGTTTAGGATTTGCCTTTTGATGATTTTTGGTCTTTTGATGGTCTGGGTCAAACATCCTTTAACCAATGAGGTGACTATGGTTGACGTTGGTCAGGGAGATAGTATTTTTCTGAGGAGTATGAAAGGCGATACCATCCTAATTGATGTGGGTGGCAAGGTGACTTTCGGTTCAAAGGAAAAATGGCAAGAGGCTAGTCAGACGAGCAATGCGGAGAAAACCTTGATTCCCTATCTACAGGCTAGGGGAGTGTCCCACATTGATCATCTGGTCCTGACTCATACGGATACAGACCATATTGGTGATTTGGAAGAAGTGGCCAAGCGGTTTAAGATTAAGGAAATCTGTGTCAGTCAGGGGGCTTTGACTAAGCCTAGTTTTGTGAAACGACTTAGGACTTTAAAATGCCCAGTTCGCACTCTAAAGGCTGGAGACAACTTACCCATGATGGGAAGTAAGCTACAGGTTCTTTATCCAAATAAAGTTGGTGATGGTGGTAACAATGATTCGATAGTTCTTTACGGAAAACTATTAGGAAGCATTTTTTTGTTTACGGGTGATTTGGAAAAAGAAGGTGAGGAGGAACTGATGGCCAGTTATCCCAATTTAAAGGCAAGTATCCTCAAGGCTGGACACCACGGTTCAAAGGGTTCTTCGTCTGAAGCGTTTTTGGATCAGTTGCATCCCTCCCTTGCCCTTGTTTCAGCTGGTGAGAACAATCGTTATAAACATCCGAATGATGAAACATTAGAACGTTTTAAGCAACGTCATATTAAGGTTTTACGAACAGATAAAGACGGGGCCATCCGTTTTAAGGGCTGGTTTAAATGGTCAAGTGAAACTGTCCGATAATTGTAAGAGTTCTTAATTTGTCATGCACCTCAATCTATGGTAGAATGTAAAAGCTAATATTCCAGTATAAGAAAGATTGAACAGTATGCGTAAAATTATCATCAACGGTGGTAAGAAACTTCAGGGAGAAGTTACAGTATCAGGGGCTAAAAATTCAGTTGTTGCATTGATTCCGGCCATCATTTTATCTGATGGAGTGGTTACTCTTGACGGGGTACCAGCAATCAGCGACGTCGATAACTTAATTGAAATTATAGAAGTAATGGGTGGTTCTGTTAAGCGTGATGGCGAAACACTCGAAATTGATCCACGAGGCGTTAAGGATATGCCAATGCCATTTGGTAAGATTAACAGTCTTCGTGCTTCTTACTATTTCTACGGTAGCTTGCTTGGACGTTACGGTCAAGCAACAGTAGGCTTGCCTGGTGGTTGTGATTTGGGACCACGTCCTATTGACCTTCACCTTAAGGCTTTTGAAGCGATGGGTGCTAGCATTTCCTATGAAGACGAATCTATGCGTATTGCGACTGATGCTGGTCAACGCATTAAGGGTGCTCATATCTACATGGATACGGTCAGTGTTGGAGCGACGATTAATACCATGTTGGCAGCGGCTAAAGCTGACGGTCGTACGGTCATTGAGAATGCGGCGCGTGAACCTGAGATTATTGATGTAGCAACTCTTCTTAACAATATGGGCGCACGTGTTCGTGGTGCTGGTACAGAAGTCATCACGATTGAAGGTGTAGAGAGCTTACATGGCACTCGTCATCAGGTTATTCCAGACCGTATTGAAGCGGGTTCCTACATTGCTATGGCCGCGGCTATCGGTAAGGGAATTAAGGTTAAAAATGTTCTTTATGAACACCTTGAAAGTTTTATCGCTAAACTTGAAGCAATGGGTGTTCGTATGACAGTTGAAGAAGATGCCATCTTTGTTGAAGAGCAAGGTGATTTAAAACCTGTTGATATTAAGACATCACCTTATCCAGGTTTTGCGACGGACTTACAACAACCGATGACACCATTGTTGTTGAAAGCAAGTGGTCGAGGAAAAATTATTGATACGATTTATGAGAAGCGTGTGAACCACGTTCCTGAATTGGCTCGTATGGGTGCTGATATTCAGGTACTCGGTGGACAAATTGTTTACAATGGTCCAACGCAACTCTCAGGTGCGCCAGTAAAAGCCAGTGATTTGCGTGCAGGTGCTGCACTTGTTACGGCAGGTCTTATGGCAGAAGGTCAAACTGAAATTACCAATATTGAGTTTATCCTTCGTGGGTATTCAAATATCATTGAGAAACTTTCTGACCTTGGTGCAGATATTCGTTTGATTGAAGATTAAGTCTAAGGTTCAACCCCTAGTGGTTGAGCCTTTTTCCATTTCTAAAACTGTGTTATAATACTATCATGGATATTTGGACTAGTCTGGGTGCTTTTGCCTTCTTTGAGTCGGAGCGCCTTTCTTTTAGACCACTCATCTTTTTGGATCGTTTTGATTTACACGAAATTGTATCAAATCCTAAGAATCTACAATTTTTCTTTCCTGCCACTCAAACACAGCATGAAACGGATTGCCTTTTGGTTCATTACTTCATGAAGGAGCCTCTAGGTGTATGGGCTATTGTAGATAAAGAGTTAGAAAAGATGATTGGCATCGTTCGTTTTGAAAAGATAGATGTCCAGAAACGGACTGCAGAGCTTGGCTATTTTTTGAATGCCTCATACTGGGGTAGAGGCTTAATGACAGAGGCAGTTACTTGTCTGTCAAATTTGGCTTTGACAGCTGTGGGAATGGATCGTATTATTCTTATTGCCCACTTGGAAAATAAGGCATCGATTCGTGTAGCAGAGAAGTCTGGCTTTAAACTTGTGTCCCGCTTTAAGGGAGCAGACCGATACACCCGTACCATGCGTGATTATCTCCGCTTTGAGAAGGAGGAGAACTGTGAGTAAACATCAAGAAATTCTAGATTATCTAGAGGCCTTACCTATCGGTAAGCGTGTTAGTGTGCGTAGTATTTCGAATCACTTACAGGTTTCTGATGGAACTGCCTATCGAGCAATTAAAGAAGCTGAAAATCGAGGGTTGGTTGAGACACGTCCTCGGAGTGGGACAGTTCGAATTGAAAAGAAAGTCCAGGTTCGCCTTGATAAGCTGACCTTTGCGGAGATTGCGGAGATTACAGAGTCTGAGGTTATCTCTGGTCACGAAGGTCTGGAACGTGTCTTCAGTAAGTTCTATATCGGAGCCATGACTATTGAGAATATCACCCGTTATCTAACCAAAGGAGATCTTCTTATTGTTGGGGACCGTGAGGATATTCAATTGCTTGCCCTAGAACACAATAATGCTATTTTAGTGACGGGGGGCTTTCAGGTTTCCGATAGGGTCAAAGAGCTTTCACGTTTGAAGCAATTTCCAGTCATGGTAACAACTTACGATACTTTTACCGTGGCAACCATGATTAACCAGGCACTTTCGAATGTCCGTATCAAAACAGACATCAAGACTGTAGCTCAAGTCTATACTAGACGAGAAGACTACAACTACATGACTCCAGAAATGACAGTCAGGGATTTTCAGAATTTGGTGAAACGGACGAACTTGGTGCGTTTTCCTATTCTGTCTGAAGCTGACAAGGTGATTGGGATTGTGACCATGCGAGATGTGTCTAATCAGCAACCGACGACCATGCTCAAGGCAATCATGACCAAGCCGACGGTGACACGACTTGAGAACAGTCTAGCAACCGTTGCCCAAAAGATGATTTTTGAGGACTTTGATATCATTCCTGTTGTGGATGAAGAAAAACACTATCTAGGTGTTATCACCCGTCGTCAGGTTTTGGAAGAACTTCAGGACAATAATCGTGGCAACTTGCACACCTTTAGTGATCAAATGATAGCTAACCTAAACCAGGACAAGCATGCTTTCAGCTTTGAGGTCGAGCCCACTATGATTGACAATTCTGGGAACCTCACTCAGGGTGTTCTTGCAGAGATGGTTAAAGAGGTTGTCTATCGTATCATGGAAAAGCAGGAACAAAATGGTCTTGTGATTGAAGAGATGATGTTTTACTTTCTTCAGGCAGCTCAGATCGATGACAAGGTGACGATTACACCAAGTATTATCGCTGAAACCAGACGTAGAGCCCATCTGGACCTTATGGTTACTCACGGAAATCATACCGTTTGCAAATCAGTCGTTGTGGTTAAGAAAACTTAGTAACTAAAAATAAAAGATATAAAGAAAACGGAGAAAACAATGATTACATTAAAATCAGCACGTGAAATTGAAGCAATGGATAGGGCAGGGGATTTTCTTGCTAGCATTCACATTGGTCTACGTGACCTCTTGAAACCAGGAGTAGACATGTGGGAAGTGGAAGAGTATGTGCGTCGTCGTTGTAAAGAAGAGAATGTCCTTCCCCTTCAGATTGGGGTTGAGGGAAGCATTATGGATTACCCTTATGCGACATGCTGTGGTCTTAATGACGAAGTGGCACATGCCTTTCCACGTCACTATATTTTGAAAGATGGTGACCTCTTGAAGGTTGATATGGTCTTGTCAGAACCTATCGATAAGTCAGTCCTTGATGTGTCAAAATTGGATTTTGACAATGTTGCTCAGGTTAAAAAATACACGGAATCATATTCTGGCGGTTTGGCTGACTCATGTTGGGCTTATGCGATTGGAACGCCATCTGACGAAGTCAAAAAACTTATGGAAGTAACACGTGAGGCTATGTACCTTGGCATTGAACAAGCGGTAGTCGGTAACCGTATCGGTGATATCGGTGCAGCTATCCAAGAATACGCTGAAAGTCGTGGTTACGGTGTTGTTCGTGATTTGGTTGGACACGGAGTTGGGCCAACAATGCACGAAGAACCAATGGTGCCAAACTATGGGGTGGCTGGACGAGGTCTCCGTCTCAAAGAAGGAATGGTTTTGACTATCGAGCCGATGATTAACACTGGTACTTGGGAAATCGATACTGACCTTGAAACGGGTTGGGCTCACAAAACTCTTGACGGTGGACTTTCTTGTCAATATGAGCACCAATTTGTTATCACTAAGGATGGTCCAGTAATTTTGACTTCTCAAGGCGAAGAAAGAACTTACTAATATGAAACGACAAGGCTTAATGGCCCGTCTATTGGATAAACTCCAATGGCGCCCATTGCAGGTTTATCTTAGGCATTATCGTAGTGCAGAGATAGACATTTCAACTATCGCAGTGGCTTACTATCTCATTTTGACGGTTTTTCCGCTCATTGTCATTGCGGCCAATGTCTTTCCCTATCTGAATATTGATACGACCGATCTCTTGAAGTTTATGAATGAGCACCTTCCTAAGCAGTTTTATGCACCTGCAGCAAACGTTGTTCAGGATATCTTCTCGACACCTTCTGGACAGTTGCTAGGAGTTGCCTCTTTGACGGGATTCTGGACTATGATTAAGTCCTTGTCTTCCCTTCAAAAGGCGATTAACAAGGTATATGGTGCTTCAGAACACCGTGATGTCTTTATTAGTCACATTATCGGTGGTTTCATGAGTCTGGTAATCTTATTCCTGCTCACCTTTGCACTAATGCTGTCTACGATTATTCAGTCGGTCCTTCGAGTTATCAATCAGACCTATCCTATTGGTTCCAAGATGACTCAGCTTATTTTAAATAGTATCCAACCTCTAAGTATTGCAGTTGTCTTCCTGGGAATGATGGTGCTTTATTTCGTGCTTCCAAATGTGAAGATTCGAAAAATACGCTATGTTATGCCAGGGACTATCTTTACGACTTTAGTGATTGGCTATTTAAGCAACTTGTTTGGAACCTACGTGATTCGTACCTTGAGTCGATTGGTTGACATTAAGTTATTTGGATCCATTATGATTTTCGTCTTCATGCTTTGGTTCATCTTTTTGGCCAGAATTTTGATTTTGGGTGCCGTCTTTAATGCGACCTATCAAGAGCTTAGACAAGGTGAACTAAAAAGTAGAAGAGGAGATGTGATTACTATTATTCAGAGTTTTTCTGGAGATGGTAGTGACAGCAAAAAACACAAAAAAGATGAGGATGATTCCTAGATGATAAAGAGAGCTTGGTGAGATCCAGGCTCTTTTGATGGGAATATTATCCTTTGTAGATAATAAAAAGATAATGATTATGGAGGAAAAATGAAAAAACAAACTGTTCGTGATTTAACACATATTGCTATTGTGGCAGCTCTTTATGTAGTCTTGACTGTTGTGCCACCTTTTAACTTAATTTCGTATGGTCCCTACCAGTTCCGAATTGCAGAAATGTTCAATCTGTTAGGATTTTATAATCGCAAGTATATCATTGCCGTGACTTTGGGCTGTGTGATTGCTAATTTCTTTAGCTTTAACATGATTGATGTGGTTGTCGGAAGTCTCTCGACACTGGTCTTTGTCGGTTCAGGTGTTTATTTCTTTGACCGTTTTAAAAACCAAGACATTTTGGGTGGCCTTTTTGACAAGGCTCATGTTTTCTTTGCCTTTTACTTCTCATTCTTCATGGTGACGATTGCGGCTGAGTTGACCCTAGTTACTCAAGCACCATTTTGGGCAACTTGGTTCACTGTTGCTATGGGAGAATTGGCTTCTCTCTTAGTTGGTGCAATTCTTATTAAGAAATTGGCCAAAGTCATTGATTTTGTTTCCTAAATTAACGTCTGTAAAGGCGTTTTTTTCTGCTTTTATGTTAAAATGTTCCTATGGAAAAACGAATGAAAGAGCTGGTTGCTAAACTTAACCAGTATGCAAAAGAGTATTATACGGAAGATAATCCATCGGTGTCAGATGCAGACTATGATAAGCTCTATCGAGAGCTAGTAGCTTTGGAGGCTGAGCACCCTGAATATGTTCAAGCAGATAGTCCTACGCATCGTGTGGGAGGGCTGGTTCTTGATGGTTTTGAAAAATATCAACATGAGTATCCGCTTTATAGTTTGCAGGATGCTTTTTCACGAGAAGAGCTAGATGCCTTTGATAAGAGGGTTAAGGACGAATTTCCTAATGCCGATTATATGGCTGAACTCAAAATCGATGGGCTTTCTATCTCGTTGACCTATGTGGATGGTATTCTTCAGGTAGGTGCGACACGTGGTGATGGTTCTGTAGGTGAGAATATCACTGAAAATGTCAAGCGTATCTCAGATATTCCTCTGAAGTTGGACCAACCTCTTAATATTACGGTGCGTGGGGAGTGTTACCTGCCACGGGCTGAGTTTGAACGCATCAACATCCAACGCCAGGAAAATGGTGAGGCCGAATTTGCCAATCCACGTAATGCTGCAGCAGGAACTCTTCGTCAATTAGATACCAAAGTGGTTGCAGAGCGTCGTTTGGCGACTTTCCTTTATCAGGAAGCTAGTCCAACGGAGCGTCTAACACAAAATGATGTCTTAAATGAAGTGGCAGAACTCGGTTTCTCTGTTAATCCACGACGCATTGTCACATCATCGATGGATGAGATTTGGGACTTTATTCAAGCTGTTGGAGAAGATCGTGATCACTTGGCCTATGACATTGATGGTGTTGTCATCAAAGTCAATAGTTTGGCTATGCAAGAAGAACTCGGTTTTACAGTTAAGGCGCCACGTTGGGCCATTGCTTATAAATTCCCGGCTGAGGAAAAGGAAGCAGAGCTTCTCTCAGTGGACTGGCAGGTAGGTCGTACGGGTGTAGTAACGCCGACTGCTAATTTGACTCCAGTGCAATTAGCGGGGACAACGGTTAGTCGGGCCACCCTTCATAATGTAGATTACATTGCCGAAAAAGACATTCGTATTGGTGATACCGTAATTGTCTACAAAGCTGGTGATATTATCCCTGCTGTACTTCGTGTAGTAGAGAGTAAGCGTACGACACAGGAGCCGATGGAAGTACCGACTCAATGTCCATCTTGTGGCAGTGGTCTTTTACATTTTGAAGATGAAGTTGCCCTACGTTGTATCAATCCTTCTTGCCCTGCTCAGATCAAGGAAGGCCTGATTCATTTTGCCTCTCGAGATGCCATGAACATCGCAGGTATAGGACCTTCAGTGGTTGAAAAGCTCTTTAAAGCTGAATTGGTTAAAGATGTGGCTGATATCTATGGCTTGAACAGTCAGGATTTCCTTCAATTGGAAAGTTTCAAAGAAAAGTCGGCTGAAAAACTTTACGCAGCCATTCAAGCATCAAAAGAAAATTCTGCAGAGAAATTGCTCTATGGCTTGGGTATTCGTCATGTTGGCGCCAAAGTTAGTAAGCAGTTGCTAGAAGCTTTTGGCAGTATACAAGAGTTAGCCAGTGCAGATGTCGAGGCTATTGCTGCTGTAGATGGTTTAGGAGAGGTTATTGCCAAGTCCATCCAGCGCTATTTTGCTAAGGAGGAGGCTCAAGTTCTTATGAAAGAACTGGAATCCTATGGCGTTAATTTGTCCTATCTTGGACAAAAGGTGGCAGATGATGCTATCTTATCTGGTAAGACAGTTGTTTTGACAGGAAAATTGGAGCATCTTAAACGTAGTGAAGCAAAGGCAAAACTAGAAGCTCTGGGTGCTAAGGTGACAGGTTCTGTCTCTAAGAAAACAGATTTAGTAGTTGCTGGTAGTGATGCCGGAAGTAAGTTGGAAAAAGCACAAAGCCTAGGAATTGAAGTAAAAGATGAGGCTTGGTTGCTGGATTTATAGGAGTTCAATATGAAACAAAAACGTGCCCGCTTAATTTATAATCCAACATCTGGACAAGAAATTATGAAAAAAAATGTTGCCGAGGTCTTGGATATTCTGGAAGGTGCTGGCTTTGAAGCGTCAGCCTTTCAAACAACACCAGATGAGAACTCAGCAAAAAATGAGGCCACTCGTGCGGCCAAAGCAGGCTTTGACTTAGTTATTGCTGCTGGTGGCGATGGTACAATCAATGAGGTTGTTTCTGGGGTTGCCCCGCTTAAAAAACGCCCACAAATGGCGGTTATTCCAACGGGAACGACAAATGACTTTGCACGCGCCTTGAAGATTCCAAGAGGAAATCCTGTTGAAGCAGCCAAGGTTATCGCTAAAAATCAGACCCTTCAGATGGATATTGGCCGTGCCTATGATGACAAATACTTCATCAATATTGCGGCTGCTGGTTCCTTTACGGAACTAACCTATAGTGTACCTAGTCGCTTAAAGACAGTACTTGGTTATTTGGCCTACCTTGTTAAGGGGGCAGAGTTGCTACCACAAGTTAAGAAGGTTCCTGTTCGTATTACGCATGATGAGGGTGTCTTTGAAGGTGGTCTTTCCATGATTTTCGTTGCCTTGACCAATTCAGTTGGTGGCTTTGAAACGATTGCCCCAGATGCTAAACTGGATGATGGTAAATTTACTCTAATCATGGTTAAGACAGCTAACCTCTTTGAATTGGTTGACCTCATTCGTCAAATTCTCCAAGGTGGTAAACACATCTATGACAAGAGAATTTCCTATATCAAAACGAGCTCGCTGTATATTGAGCCTCTAAGTGATGATCGTATGATGATTAACCTTGATGGCGAATACGGTGGTGATGCACCAATTCATCTCCAAAATCTGAAGAATCATATTGAATTTTATGCAAATATTGATGAGATTTCTGATGATGCCATCACTCTTCCAGATACAGACGAATTAGCTCTTGAAGCCATTGCACAAAAATTCAGTACAGAAGCTGAAAAGATTGAGAATGACTAATGTTAAACCTTTAAGCAACCTAAGATAGGTTGCTTTTTTAGTATATTTGTAGAAAATGACGCTTTCATTTGTTACAATAGAAAAAACTGGGAAATTGTTATATAGAATATTTAGAGGAGTAGAGGTTTAATAAAGAGAGTAAACATTATTTAAGTGATGATCATCTAAAGAATGGTGATCAGGCTTTTGAGTCGGCTTTTAGTAATAAAGGGCCAGAGTTTGAATCTGCTTTTCAGGAGGAAAAAGCTGAGAAGCGGCATTTCTTTTTGACTCTTGTTCTACCACTGATACTCTTAAGTGTGAGCTGGGAATCGGTCTTCTTATCTTGGAAGTATAAGCCGATAATTGTGTATCTGGCTGTAATTGTGGCATGTTTTGTCCTTGCTATCATTCTCTTTAGAATGGGACAGAAGCTAGGTAGATTTCTCTTCACCGCAATCGTGGTTGGCTTGATTGGACTATCCTTCTTTGCCACTTTAGGTGGTTCTGTCTATCGAGGGGCTATGAAAAAATACAGGTTGATTCAGCAGGTATCTCAGTCAGATCTTGATGAGGATAAACCTGATAGCGATGATCCCAAAGACTACGAAGATGAGTCTGCGATTTATAACTGGACGGAAGAAGATTTTAAAAATCTGAAACCCAAGGCTGATACCTTACGTTCGATTATTAAAAGTCATGGTAAGGGTAATTATGTCGAGATGGAGTTTAGTGGTCTCAAGGTGAGGTATGACCGTGGAGATGGCAATGAGTATATTAATCTCTCTTTTGTGAAGGACGAAAAGAGACGCTTTGTCTATGATGGTGGAATAGCGACTTATCCC
Source organism: Streptococcus sp. HMSC065H07 (assembly GCF_001837325.1). Lineage (NCBI taxonomy): Bacteria > Bacillati > Bacillota > Bacilli > Lactobacillales > Streptococcaceae > Streptococcus > Streptococcus sp. HMSC065H07. Next base: position 26,417 of record NZ_KV832042.1, on the reverse strand, counting down.
CTTGATGGCGTTACGGTAGTTGATAATTATAGTAGTAATTGGTCGGAAGAACAGCTTAACCGGTTACGCACTAAAGACCAAGATTATCTTGGTCCAGCAACACCTTTGTCTGAGGTAGTGAGGGAACATTCTCAGGCAAAAAGGGCCTGGAGAAGTATCAATGTTCATTCATCAGGAATCATACATAAGTCAGTTGATCTTGATTACACTGATCAGAATAGTCCTATTGAGAAAGCACAATTGTTAAGACTATCTTTTGAGTATAACGAAAAGAAAAAGGACTATTATTTGAGCTATAATTCTGTGGCTCGTCGCTACTAGGGATGACTATCTATGATAATGAATAACTAGACAGCAATTTTTTAGTAATAAGAGGTTTGATTATAAAGGGGGATTTTATAATGACAGCATCAAAAACCAAACGTCTCTTGTATTTTATGTCCGAATTGGAAAAGGGAAATGACATTTCAAAAACGGACTACCTAGCTCGCTTTGGCATAAGTGAGCGTACCCTTAAAGAGGACGTGAGTGAACTCAAGGAAAATTTGACTGAGTTACGTCCAAATATGAAGGTTAAGTATTCTAGAAAATACGGTTCCTATCATGCCCAGTATGAACAGGGCTATGGTAACCTTAAATACAATCAGGCAGTTATCCTATCTAAGATTCTTTTAGAGAGTCGTGCCCTTCGAAAGGATGAAGTAGCAGAAATTATCAACATCTTTGTTGAGAGGGCTGTAGACGACAAGGAGCGCAGACGTATCAAGCGATTGACTGAGCTAGAACTAGATAGTTATCAAGAACTTAAGATTTATCAGGATCAAGATAAGTCACTCTTACCAGCTATTTCAGCCATTTTCGATGCCATTGTGGACCAACGTCCTTTGTCTTTTAGTTACCGTAAGCCAGGAGAAAAAGTGGAGGAATATAAGGTCTTTCCAATTTCAGTCATTTTTGACAACCATTATTTTTACTGTATTTCTTACAAACTGGATGATAACTTTACTTGTGATTATCAGTTCTCTGAAATCCGTTATTTCCGTGTAGATCGTTTCCAGACCATTCACAAATCTGAAAATGATTTGGCTTTCACGCTCAGTCCAGAACAAAAAGACCGTCTTATTACAGATGAGCAGGTGCGTTATCAGGCTTTCTCAATGCTTTCTGGTAACGAGTGGGCTCGAATTACCTTTGAGTATAAAGGACTTTACCGTGATGTCTTGGAATCAGATATTCCAAAACTAAAATTGCTTGAAGAAAGCACTAGTGATGGTGTTGATCAGGTCCGTTATGAGATTGAAACCTTTAGTTTATTAGGTTTTCAGAAGTACATTCAACGCTTTGATGGGGATTTTGTGTTCCTCAAGATTGAAGCATTAGATAACAAATGAAAAAGGCCTTCGGTTATCCGAATGCCTTTTTAAATCTGACAAAAATAGTATAATTGTGTTAAAATAGGAGTACGGAAACGTTATCATTTCCATAAGGAGGGAAAATATGAAAGAAAAGAAAAAAGAAATGCAAAAACAAGTCTTAACTCTTTTAGGAATCTTGATTTTTGCTTTTGTCAATGTGTTTATCTTTGATAATAAGATGGGCGCTGGTTTTTCTGCCTTCTCAACTATCACCCTGATGAGTATTGGACTCTTATCTAAGCGCACCAGTCTGCGAGTTTTGGCCATTATTTCCTATCTCATCAATGTGGTAGCAGCCGTTTTTGGCTTCAACTACGTTGGTTTTCTAACAGCAGTTCAAGCCATTGAACTTATCTTCGTTATCTGGTATCTTTACCCACGTGACACGTTTTTGAGACGAGATACAACTGATAAATACACTTACCGCTATCGTTGGATTCATTTGCTCTTGACGGTTTTAATCTCAATTGGAGGTTATATCGTTTTTACAGTTGTTTCTAGTATTTGGAATGGTTCCTTCCTAGAATACGGTGGGAACACAGCTCTCATTTTCGCCATGCAGTACTTGCTTTTCTTGAGTATCACTAAGTCAAGGCAAGATGAACCGACTAAGGTTGCCCATTTGTTCCAAAAGGAACGCCGTACTAAGGAAATGAAAGCTGCAATAGAGGCTGAACGTCAAGCCAAAGAAAGAGCACTTGCTCAAGCCTTTGAGGTACCTTTGAAGGCACCTAGTCAAACGGCTGCAAAATTTGGTAACAACATGGTTAAATTTGCAGCTGTCTGGCTTTTGGTGATGGATATGTCCATCTTGGCTTATTTCTTCCGTCCAAATGATGTTGGTTTCGGCTTTGGTGCCTTCTTTGTACTCTTGACCATTGTCTTGTCTTTGATTTTCAAATCTGAGGAAGACAAGGAGGACGTTTTCTCTATCATCTATCACAAGATTCGTCCTATCCAACCTATTTTCTTCATTCTGCTCTTGATTGCTCACGCGCATAAGTTTAGCTACGGGGCTGCTTACGCTCTCTTGTTCTCAGCTGCTTATTTCTTCTGGGCAATCAATAAGATTAATATGAAGACCCTCTTGACCTTTACAGTCATCATTTATTTCTTCCCAGTCTTTGGTTACCTATCTAACCCTTATCGTCTAGGTGCTGAAAACCTTAAGATGGTAGGTGAACTGGTGACAGATCGTAATAAGTCTAATACCTTCTATATCGGTCATTATTGGTCACTTTTAGGTTTACAGATTGATGGTGAATATGAAGGAGTCCCTGTTGCTTGGCAGGCTGCTAAGTATGCAAATATTGAGACCTTATATGATGAGGAGGATAACACCTCAGGTATTTTCTATGAAGATAATCATGGTGACTATGTTTATGATTTACACCTAACAAATAACAAAGGTACCATTGAAGTAACAACGGGCTCTGGCAAAGATAAGAAAGAATTCCAATTCATGGACTTTGCCAGAACCTATTATCGATATGAAAAATTGAAAAAAACGGATAACCAAAAGCGTTATAAAGATTTTTACAAGATAGGTACTGTTTCGACTGAGTTGGGAACTTATAATCTTTATCTCGAAATGAATCAAGATTGGGTTGATGACTATCAAAAAGATCCTACTAATGTTGACTACCGTTTACTTATTTTTGGAGACAAACTGACACCAAAAGAAGCTTACGAAAAAGCATATCATTACTAAAAAAGTATCTCTGCAATTTGCAGAGATACTTTTGTCTGTCAGTCTTTGTATCCACGTTTGGACAACTCTCTTACAAGGACGGCTCCCAAGATTGAAGGTACTAATTGTCCTAATAGCAAATTGAAAACGAGAGCAAGATAAGGAAGTTTAAGTAAGGCGCTAAGCCAGATAGGTACCACTAAGGATGGAACGAGTAGGATTGGGAGTACGATAAACCAGCTTGACAACTTGGCTTTGCGGATGAGGTAGATGCTACCAGTTGCCAGAAAGCTGGCACAGAATCCACCGACAACATCAATCAATCCCAGGCCACCAAAAGAGTTAGCAATAGCATTGGCGAGACTGAGTGGGACAACCAAAAATGGGAAGATATAGGTTAATCCATATAAAGCCGTAGCCAGACGCATCTGAACAGCACCAAAGGAAATAGCTTGAGAGACAAAGAGGATAGCGATATATAGGGCCATGATAATAGCTGAGAGAACAAGCTTTTGTGTAGGGTTAAGTTTATTTTTCATTATTTCTCCTTAGTTGGGCAAAGTAAAAGAGTAGTAGTTCTACTCTTTTTAGGGATTTAGGTCTAGAGTTGTTTTATAAGTCAATCTCTAAGACAATAGGTGTGTGATCTTGGCGATCACCAGAGTCAATCATATCTGATTTTGTGACCTTATCGGCAATACGATTTGAAGTCAACCAGTAGTCAATTCTCCAGCCTGTATTATTGATTTTAGATGTTTTGCTACGTTGGGCCCACCATGTATAGGCACCTGTAACATCACCATTGAGGTGACGGTAAGTATCTGTAAATCCTTTAGCGAGGAGATTAGTGAAGCCAGCACGTTCTTCATCTGTAAAACCTGGTGAACGGCGATTACTTGAAGGGTTTGCCAAGTCAATTTCCTTGTGGGCAACGTTATAGTCACCAGTCGCAAGGACTGGTTTCAGAGCGTCCAATTCGGCTAAGTAATCCGCATATTTTTCATCCCAGATTTGACGTTCTAGTAGACGTTTGAGGCCGTCACCGGCATTTGGTGTGTAGACCTGTGTCACAAAGAAATGGTCAAATTCGAGAGTGATGATACGTCCTTCACAGTCCATGGTTGAAGGTGCTCCGATTTCAGGATATGTGATGATTGGTGTCAATTCTTTTTTATACAAGAACATGGTTCCAGCGTAACCTTTACGGGCAGGTTCCACAGATGAACGCCAGGTATTGTCATAGTCAGGGAAGTAGTCTTCTAAGATTTGCAAATGTTTTTTAGTCGGACCTTTAGCAGATAGTTTTGTCTCTTGAATTGCAATGATATCTGCATTTTCAGCGACCAAGGTATGGATAACTGCGCGTGATAGTTGAGCGCGAGCAGAGTCACTAGTAAGAGCGGCATTTAGGGAATCAATATTCCAAGAAATTAATTTCATGTGTACAGTTTCCTTCTTTGAATTGTTCCTATCTATTGTAGCAGAAAATAAGATGTCAGGCGAGTTATGGGATTGATAAGAGAAGCTAGGAGGAGTATACTAATCTTAGATTGAGAGGTACATATTAATGAAAAAGCAATCATACATTTATTACATGTTTTGGGTTCTCTTGTTGATACAAATCATTCTTACAATCATGATTTGGTGGTCACAGGGAATTATTCTTCCACTTGTCATTTTTCCAGGGATGAGTGTCTTCTTTTTATTTTACTTAAGGTATCTCTTAGGCTACAACCTTAAGCAATCTCCCTCAGAACCCTTATTTGTCCTCCGTAGGTATGGCGTTGGAACTAGTTTAAATCCCAAAAATCCCCTAGGCTATAAGATTAGTCTCCTACTAGTTGTGGGTGTTTTAGTTTTACTTTTCTGCCTAACCCTATTAGTTTTTCTTGGAAAATAGAGTCTTAGGTTTTTTTATTTGTAATTACTACTAATTAGTGGTAGTGTTGTTCTCATAAAAAATAAAAGAATCACTGGAGAAAAGATTTATGACGATTGAACTTGGCATTTCAACTTTTGGAGAAACAACCCTCCTATAATCGACTTGTTCGTCGTCATTTTGAAAATAAAGGATAGATAATAGGTTGAAGGTAAGCCTCAAGTTCTCTCTACTATTGTCATCATCCCTGTTCTATGATAGGATGGAAGATAATTGATAAAGAGAAGAGGAAAATTATGCGAAAGCTATCAGAAGCAGAATGGATAAGTCGTTTTGAGCAAGTTCAAGGGCGTAAACCGAAACCTGATGAACTACAATTAGCCTATCAGTCTGGCCTTATTGGAATCTCGAAAAATTATAATTATATCTATATTCTTCTGGGGGCTCTAGTAGCGATCGTCGTTGGTATTGGCTTGACTCTAGTCTCTAGTTCAATGAAGAACGTCAAACAGACTAAGTCGTCTGCCACAGTGGCTAGCTCGATATTCTCATCGACAGATAAGGCTAATGCCAAGTTAAGTACGTCATCAATCGAAAATGCGAAGACGAGTGAATCTAGCAGTGCAAGTATTGATACACCTGACGCTAACCATGCTAAGGAAGCCTTTACTGAAAATCCACGTTGGACCAATGACAAAGCTAGTCGCCTTGCTAGTTTGATGGTTTCTTGGGGCAATCAGATGGATCAGCCAGGATACAAAGAAATTACCAATGAAGCCTCTTCCTTGCCTATCCGTTGGATGTCGGATCATAACCAGACTGTGGATGCTACTTATGCTGCAAATGGTAATAGCAATTCGGAGTATACCATTGTTTCGGTATACGAGAGATGGGAGAATGTTTCTGTTCACCGTTATTTCTTTACCATTAAAAAAGATGGGACTCCCTTTGTTCTTTATTCACCTACTACTAATGGTGGTGTGTATTATGTCAAAGAAACAGAAAACGCAGACCTTAAATCAGGGTATGCAGATATTGTAAACAATTAAAAACTAGGAATCTAGCTGGATTCCTAGTTTTTAATTTGAAGACAAGTCAAACTGTAATCAGCTCTTCTACAGTCATTCGCTCTTATTTAACCTTCTTAGCTAACATGGTTGCAAATTGAAGGGCGATGGGATTGCCATATTCATCCAAACGGTGAAGGTGACCAAGATTTTCGTTATACTTGACTAACTCCCAGTCTCTATAGTAGTTCTTCAACTCACCCTCTTCAAAAGTAAATGGGAAAGGCATGGTACAAGGGTGCTCCTCAGTGTCCATGGCACAAACAATTAGGTTGTAGCCACCGACAACAGTACGCTCTTGCATATTCTTGATAATAGCCGGAATTTGATCGGGATCAAGGAACATAAAGACGACTGTTGAGAGGATGAAATCAAAGGTCTCAGACTCAGGAAGAGCAGCAGCATTGATATCGTAGTAGCCAGCTCTAACATTGTAATTTTCCTCATCTGCAATCATTTGGATGCGTTGTGTAGCTTCGTTATTAACATCAACGGCTGTAACATCATGCCCAAGAGATGCCAAATAAAGAGCGTTACGGCCGTGACCACAGCCTAGGTCGAGGGTGCGACCAGGTTTGATATAGCCAGATTGGACTGCTTCAAGAACCTCGGAGTGAGCCTTAGTGTCATACTTTTTAGCCATGTAGTCCTCAGGTTTACAGTAAAAAGAAAGATAGCATTCCAAATCATCTGATGCAGCAGCGATGCGATGCCAAGCTTGTGGTTCAACAAAAGGAATCTCTGTCTCGGGGGTAAAAAGGTGCTCTGCAGTAACCTGTCCTTGTTCATCTAATTCGTAGAAGCGGAGAGATCCTGATAGAATGGTCAATTTAGCCCAAGTTCCTACCTTAGTATTGTGTTTTTGCGTCACCATTTCTGGAAGTGTTGTAGCTGTCCAGTTTGGTAAACGTTTGTAGCAAAGAAGTTGCTGATTTATAGTCATTTTATGAGTTCCTTTCAAACGGTATGACTCTATTATAGCAAAAGTATGGAAAAAGAAAAAAGGCCTAGCCGGGTGAGCTAGACGCTTTTCTTATGAGAGATCTGATAATCTAGGAATGGGGAAAAGTGTTTGGGGAAGATAGGTATAAATGTTAAGAAGGGTTCCTAGACTATTTAAAAAATATTTGTGAGAACAATAAGTTTTAAATGATAAAACACTTATCTATAACTCATTAGGTCTCTCTTTACATTATCTATTGTACCAAAAATATTGAGAGTTAACTTACAAAAAAATAAAATATGTAAGAAAAAATCATGAACAGTCATT
>NZ_KV832042.1:18620-18996 GCF_001837325.1 Streptococcus sp. HMSC065H07 | reverse complement strand
GGTATAAATGTTAAGAAGGGTTCCTAGACTATTTTTATTCTGTTTATGAGAATAATGAGCAAAAACTAACAAAGTTGAGTTTTCTAACTCATCCGGTCTCTCTTTACATTTTCTATTTTACCAAAAAAAACGGAGAAAACTTTACATATTTTTAAAATATGTAAGAAAAAATCATGAACAGTCATTTTCTGATCTTGAATGGTAATTTTGTGAGAATTATTTTGAACGATTACTAATCTACTAGGTTAATATCAAGGCCTATGTGCTTTAGATACAATAAAAAACGCCTAGCTGCTGTTGCTAGACGTTCTTTATTAGGAGAGATCTGGAAATCTAGGAATGGGGGAAAAGTGTTTGGGGAAGATAGGTATAAATG
>NZ_KV832042.1:0-18520 GCF_001837325.1 Streptococcus sp. HMSC065H07 | reverse complement strand
TATGTAAGAAAAAATCATGAACAGTCATTTTCTGGTCTTGAATGGTCATCTCACCTGTATAAAAAAAGCAGAACCTGATAGGTCTGCTTATAAATTGTAGTGATGGTGTAAGAACTTAAATCTTGCTATAGAGTTTCTTAACATTGTTAATATCAACTGGTTGGATACTTGTCTTACCACCTTTAGGTTCCATTACAGAGGCAACAGCACTGTTGTGCTCAAGTCCAATTGAGTGTCCTAATTCGTGTTGCGCAGTGTTAAGGAGTTTTCCACCATTCTTTTGATAATAATTGTTTTGAACATGGAAGCTATTCAAGTAAACAGTAGCATTACTATATTGCTTAGTTGGGAGGTAGTAAGTAGAGTAGGTAACTCCAAGAGGAGCTGCCACATTACCTTCATAACGTTCATCAGCAATGATGTTGGCTTTTTGTTTATCGTTAGTGAGCAAGAAATTAAAGGCACCAGTGTTATTCCAAGAAGTGATAGCCTGTTTGTAGGCGTTCACGATTTCAGGATTTTTAGCATTGATGAAAACCGTCGCTTCCTTACTTGACCAGTGAGGAGTATCGTAATTCTCTTTTACGAGTTCGTTATTCTTTTGCCATACTTGAGCAACTCGGTCCACTGGTTTAGCAGGTTGGATAGGAGTGGCTTTAGGAGTTGTTGGTTTAGTGACAGTCGTTGTTGGCTTCTTAGGTTGTGTCGTTGTAGAAGTCGCTGGTTTGTTTACAACAGTCGTTGGTTTCTTAGGTTGAGTTGTAGATGTTGTAGGTTTGTTAGCAACTGTGGCTGGTTTTTTAGGTTGACTAACAGCAGGAGTTGATTGTTTAGGTTTTGGTGTAGCTGTTGTCGTTGGTTTTGTAGAAGGTGTTGATGGTTTTGGAATATAAGTAGATAGAATCTTATGAACATTACCATTATTAATTTCTGTTGAAACCCATGTGGCACCATCTTTTGACCAGGTTTGTGCTTGAGCGACAGTTTCTGTCTTTGGTTCAGACTGGTTTTTTACAGCCTTATGATTGCTATCTGTATTTGTCGGAATTCTAGTCTCATAGGTTTTGCTTCCAGTCTGGCTGTCGACAGTACTGTTAGCTGTTTGACTATTTTGTTTCAATTCCTCAAAAGTTGGAGTGTTTGTGGGAGTTTGTTCATAGTCATTTTCATGTGTATGAAGATCATCCACAGAGGTATGTGATATAGTAGTCACAGTAGTAGGTGTCTCAGTAGAAACACCTGTTTGAGCGATGGTATTTGTAGTTGTACCTGTTTCAAGTTCGGAAAATGTCAGAGCTTGGTTAGGATCTGAAACATAGGTTTGATCTGCAGAGGCATGCTGAGGACTTCCTACAAGAAAAGCACTAATTATACCGACAGTTGCAAGGGTCAACAAGGTCTTTGTCCTAGTCCCTTGCGTTTTAAAAGAATGTAACATAACTTTCTCCTTTTTAATTTAAAACAAAAACAGCTCTCATGATAACACCTAAAAATGAATATAAAGTGACAATGAGATAACAATTGTTTTATAAATGAAATTAGGTGAGATAAAAAGACTTTATGCTGTAAAAAAAGGAATATTATCCAATTAATTATGATAAAATATTAGATAGGTATCTTAAAGTATATTAGAAAGAAAGAGGGATATAAGATGCTTTCTATTATCGTCCTTGAAGATGATGCCTTGCAGCGTCATCGTGTTGGTCGTTTATTGGACGAAGCAGTTGAGGAGTCGAAGGCCGTTGTTGATGGGATTACTTTTTATGAACAGGGTCAGGAATTGTTAGATGCTGATAGAGGTTCGGGTAAATCCATGGTTTATCTTTTGGATATTGACCTTAAAAATCAAACTAAGCAGGGACTAGATATTGGGCTTGAAATCCGTAAGGAAGACTTGAAAGCACAAATTGCCTTTGTTACAGCCTATTCGGAGTTTATGCCCTTGACCTTCCGTTATAAGATTCAAGCTCTAGACTTTGTCGATAAATCCATGGAAGATGTGGATCTTAAGAGAGCTTTAGTAGAACTTTTAGATTTTGCTTACTCACAGGTTGAGCAAGAAACCAAGGCACAGAGTCTAACTGTTAAAACGGATAAAAATGATGTTAATATTCCTTATGATGATATTTTATACATTGAGACAGCCCCTGTGCCACATAAGTTAATCGCTCATACCAAGTCAAACCTAGTGGAATTCTATGGGAAAATTGCAGAAGTAGCAAAATTGGATGATATTTTCTTCCAAACGCACCGCTCTTTTGTTGTCAATGTGAATAATGTGACAAGTGTGGATCGTACAGCTAATATGGTCTTCTTTGAGGGAAACGAGTCATGCCTCCTATCGCGGACACGTAAAAAGGAACTTTTGGAACGTTTGAAAAATCGTTAGGTCTTAGATTTTCCCCTTCTTCTCTAATCATTATTGAAAGTTTTCTGAAATTCGAGATAATTATTTAATTTTATCTCATCTATTATCAGGAATTGTGATAGAATAGTGTTATGGCTTTTTGCCGTATATTTAGAGATGACTAGAAGGAGGTGGCTAACCATTAAATGATGCTCAATTTGCAAATTGCATTAGAATATCTTTTGCATTTCATTGTCATACAGTGGATTTACGAAAGGACCAGCTTGGTCAAGGTACCACGTATGGTCCTTCCTATTGCGTTCCTGGTTGAATGTATAGGGGGAATACTGGGGATGTCATATAATGTCGGTTTGTCCTTTATGACACCGTTCTACCTTCTTTTCTATGCCTATTTCTATGGTAAGGAGAGAACCACCAATATGTTGGCTTTTTATGCCTTCTATCCTCTAGTTCTCTATCTGTTGATTTTTAATGGTTATGCCTACTTCCTGATGCCAGGATTCGGCATCACATCGGATTTTCTAAACAGAAGTTATCTTTATTTCATTTTCTTTGACCTTTTAATTATTCCAACATTTGTCGCTCTATCCAAGCTCCTTAACATTGATTTTAAATATTTGAGGGTCTTAGAGCGAGATCGTAAATTTGGTCGGATTATGTTTTTCACTAACTTTATCTTGATTGGCTATGTGATTTTGAACTATTCTGTCGTCGTGGCCTCGCGATTTTTTGCCTTGTACTATGCTGGACATGTGATAACCTTAGTGGGGTTTGTAGCTATTTTTTATGCTGTTTACAAGGTTAATAAATATGCAGATGAATTCTTTGAAAATGAGCGTAGAAAAGAAAATCGACGTCACTTGGATGATTTAGAGAAGTATTCTGAGCAGGTCGAAAGTCTTTACGAAACGCTACGCAGTTTCCGTCACGACTATACTAATGTTATGATTTCGCTTAATGAAGCCATCCAGATGAAAGACATCGATCAAATCAAGATGATTTATGATAGTGTCTTGAAAGATTCGGCATCAGATTTGAAGCAGCAAAAGTTTGATTTGGCAAAATTAACTCGTGTGACCAATATGCCACTTAAGAGTCTTTTATCATCTAAAGTGGCTGAGGCTTTTGATAAAGGTATTCAATGCCATGTGGAGGTTGAAGAGGGGGTCTTCTTCACAGATATGCGTCCACTCGACTTGATTACAATCATATCAATTCTTTGTGATAATGCTATTGAAGCTACTGTATTAGCAGATAAACCAAAATTATCTATTGCTATCTTTAAGATGGAAAATCAATCAGTTATTGTTGTTGAAAATTCAACTAAGGAAGCTTCTATTGATGTAGCTCCTTTGAAACAAAGAGGATTTTCAACGAAAGGAACAGGTCGTGGTTTGGGCTTAGCAAATATCGAGGAGATTCTCTTCAGATACGACAACGTCACGCTTGAAACAGAATCAGCACAACACCGTTTTGTTCAATTATTGTCTATTACACCAAAAGAAGATTAATGGGGACTTAATAAGAATTTTTAGAATTCTTGTTAATCCCTATTTTTATGTTAAAAAGTATGGTAAAATAGTTAAGTTAATCATGTGTTTTTTAATTCAGGGGGATTTATTATGTTGAAAGACGAATGGTTAGAGTACTTTGAGGCTGTGAATGGCCGAAAACCAAGACCAATCGACTTTAAAGAAGCCTTGGAGCGAGGAGAGTTTGTTCTCTCTGAAGGTGCAGAGGCTAAACAAGCAGCTGATCAAGGAGAATCATCAGCTGAACAACAGTTTGAAGAAGGAACCGCAACTGCCAGAGCACTAGCCCAGTCTCAGAAAGAGCGTGACAACGCGCAAGAGGCTATGGCAAATGCGGCCCAAGAAAAGAGAAAGGCCCTATCTCAAGAGACTGTTGGTCAAGTAAGAACCATTCAGTCGGGCCGTCAGGCTGAGGATATTCAAAAAGAAGAGGAACAACGCAAACGCGTCGCAGAGGCTAAAGAGCGTTTGGCAAGCTATGCGCCAACCCGTCCAGATGCAGGAAATCATTCTGTTAACACCTCGAGTGAGCCTAATCAATCTATTCCAGTTTTCAGTAACCAAGCACAGCATCTTGGATTGTCTGAGGATTTGACAAAACTTGATCATAAGGAAGAAAAAGCAGCTAAGAAGCTTGCTCGTCAAGCTGCTCGTGATAAGAAAAAGGCTGAAAAATTAGCTGCTAAAGCTAAATCTAAGGAAGAACAGACAGTTGCCAAACTAGAAAAGAGATTGGAAAGTCAGGTTCGTCTTCTAGAAACGATTCAAAACGCTAATCAAAAATCGCAAAAGGCCAAAAATTGGGGCAAAGGAGCCTTGATTTCTAGTCTTGTTGCTGTTGTTTTGATGTTGCTTGTTGGTGGAGTATACGGTTTTTGGCGTAATGCTTCGGGGAACATTGAGGGGACTTGGGAATTAAAATCGTCTAAGGTCTTGGACGAAAATTCTGGAAAGTTAACCAATGCTCTGAAAGAACATGAAGATAAAGATGAAATTTACGTCTCTTTCCTTAAAGTTGATCAGTCTAATAATTTACAAACACATTCTTACTTTTATAAAAAAGGTGAGGAGGATCAGCCTACTTTTACAGCTTCAGATTATTTGAAGGAATATCAAGTTGTTGATCAGTGGAATAAATCGATCACCTATACTAAAGAAGTTTCAGAATTTAAACGTGAGTTGACTAAAGTTGTCTCGCAACTTTATCCTAATGCAGATAAGAATCTAGTAGATTACTATATTTCAGATAACGTAGATAACTACCGACTCTACCGTAAAGGGAAACGTACCAAATCTTATACTGTAAATAAAGATACCTTGGTTGTTTCTACCTACAACGAGGATGGCAAGTTGACCAGTCGTGATACTTATGAGAAAGTGTCAAAGGCAGCGGCTAAGAGTTTAGAAGCTCAATATGCTGAAGCAAAAGTAGCTTATGAAAAAAATCATAAGACCACAACTAAGAAATAGTCTAAAAGGAAGTTAGAGTCAAACTCTAATTTTTTTTTGTAGAAAATTCAAGTCTGTCAAGTTTTTTTCTTGACACATAAAAATTATATGGTATACTAGTTAAGGTCGAGGGGCGATAAGAGCCCTCACCATAATAAAAAAACTAAAGAAAAGAGATATTAAAAATGGCAGTAAAAATCCGTTTGACTCGTATGGGTTCTAAGAAAAAACCTTTCTACCGTATTAACGTTGCAGATTCACGTGCTCCACGTGATGGACGTTTCATCGAAACAGTTGGTACTTACAACCCACTCGTTGAAGAAAACCAAGTAACACTTAAAGAAGAGCGTGTTCTTGAGTGGTTGTCTAAAGGTGCACAACCTTCAGATACAGTTCGTAACATCCTTTCAAAAGAAGGCGTTATGAAGAAATTCCACGAATCAAAATTCTCAAAATAATTTTTTAGCCTATGGATACCATTGAAAATCTTATTATCGCTATCGTTAAACCTTTAATTGCTTCACCAGATCAGTTGACCATCAAAATCATTGACGGTCCTGAGTTTTTGGAGTACCATCTTGATCTTGCCCCAGCCGATATTGGGCGTGTTATCGGGAAAAAAGGACGTACTATTACGGCGATAAGAGCGATTGTCTATTCGGTACCTACTCAAGGTAAAAAAGTTCGTCTTGTTATTGACGAAAAAGAGAAAGCTTAAGAGGTGACCCTAGGGTTGCCTTTTTTGCATATTTTGGTTATAGACTAGAAGTCTTTGGTATAATAAGAATGTCAACTCATTAAGCTCAAGGAAAAACTAGGAATCTAGTTTAAAGGTCAGTTTAATGACTAAGTTGAAGCATTAGCCAAAAAAGGAGTAATTATGACTTATCAGGAAGCATTGGATTGGATTTATGGACAATTAAAATTTGGCATCAAGCCTGGCTTGGAGCGTATGGCTTGGATGCTTAAAGAATTGGGAAATCCACAAGATAATCTCAAGGCTGTGCATATCGTGGGAACAAACGGCAAAGGGTCTACAGTCAATGCCCTACAAACAATTTTTACCCAGGCAGGCTATGAAGTTGGAACCTTTACCTCGCCCTATATTATTGACTTCAAGGAACGAATCTCTCTTAATGGTCAGATGATTTCAGAAGAGGACTTACTTGACTTGGTTAGTCGTGTGAAGCCTGTGGTTGAACGTCTACCAAAAGAGACAGAGCATGAAAATGCGACAGAGTTTGAAATTATCACAGTTCTGATGTTCCTCTATTTTGGTCAGGTCCATCCTGTTGATATCGCATTCATTGAAGCTGGAATGGGCGGCCTTCATGATTCGACTAATCTATTTAAGCCTTTGGCAGTTCTTTGCCCTTCGATTGGTTTGGACCATCAGGCTATTTTGGGAAATACCCATGCTGAAATTGCAGCAGAAAAAGTTGGTGTTTTGAAGAATGGGGCTCCTTTTATTTATGCGACTGACCGTACTGATGTTAGAGATGTTTTCGAGAAGAAGGCGCGTGAAGAAGGGTCCAAGACCTATGAATTGGGGAGAGATTTCACAGCTGAAGGGTCTAGTCATTCCTTTGATTTCACCTATGGGGAGCAAAAGTTAGATGATATAGCCTTGGCCATGGCTGGTCAACATCAAGTAGCAAATGCTAGTTTAGCTATTATGGCTTCTTTATTGCTTCAAAAAGATTATCCTAAAGTAACTCCTAAACTCATAAAGGATGCACTAGCTCATGCCAATTGGCGAGGTCGAACAGAATTTTTAAGACCTAATCTCATGATTGATGGTGCTCATAATAATGAGAGTGTTAAAGTTTTGATTGACTTGCTGCAATCAGAACATGCAGATAAGGAGATTGAACTTCTCTTTGCGGCTATTGACACCAAGCCTATTGATGGTATGCTAGCTCAACTAAAATCGGTTGGTGACTTGACTGTAACGAGTTTTGACTATCCAAACAGTGTTAAATTAGATAAATACCCAGAAGTTTATAAGCAGGTACCAGATTTCAAAACATGGATTAAAGAACATGTAACGACTGACAATAAGAAACTTTATGTGATTACGGGATCTCTATACTTTATTTCTCAGGTCAGAAAATGGGTTTTAGAGCAGGCAAGTGATGTTTAAGACTTGAAAGATGACATTTAGGGGCGTATAATAACCCTCGTATGTTTTAAAAGCAAGGAGATCGCAATGTTTCAACATCTGAAAAACATTTTAATTGGTGAACCTTTAACTCATGATGATAGTGGTGATGAACACTTATTGTCCAAGATTCAGGCCTTGGCCATGTTGTCGAGTGATGCGCTCTCATCTATCGCCTATGGTCCAGAGCAAGTCGTCTTGGTTCTGACAGCTGTATCTAGTGCGGCTATTTGGTGGTCAATCCCTATTGGGCTTTTGGTTCTCGTCCTTTTGGCCAGCCTTACCATCTCTTATAGACAGGTTATCAAGGCCTATCCTCAAGGTGGTGGTGCCTATATGGTAACGACGGAAAATCTGTCTCCTAAGTTTGGCTTGATAGCTGGTGGCAGTCTTTTGGTCGATTACATGTTGACAGTTGCTGTTTCAGTGGCCTCAGGTGCAGATGCCATTACTTCAGCCCTTCCCTTCCTTCATCCTTTCAATCTTGAGATATCAATGATTTTGGTACTTGTTTTGATGGTTATGAACCTTAGGGGAATGCGTGAATCGGCAAAATCTTTGATGATACCGGTTTATCTCTTCATTGTTTCGACGCTGTTCTTGTTGGGATTTGGTTTCTTTCAAATTTTAACTGGTCATATGCCTTACGCAGCCACAGCACATTTAGGACAACCCATTACAGGTGTGTCATTGATTCTTATTTTAAGGGCCTTTACTTCAGGTTCTGCCTCATTGACAGGGGTTGAAGCCATCTCTAATGCGGTGCCTTTCTTTCAAAAACCTAAGGCTAAAAATGCAGCATCAACCCTCTTTATCATGTCTAGCATTTTGGGGGCTATGTTTGCGGGAATTACCTTCCTCAACTGGTGGACAGGTATTACACCTCATGCAGGAGTAACTATCTTGTCACAAATGGCTAGAGAAATTCTTGGTCAATCATGGATTGGTAGTATTCTATTTTACATTTTCCAATTCTCTACTGCTATGATTCTTGCAGTGGCAGCTAACACAGGTTTTTCAGCCTTTCCGATGTTGTCCTTTAATATGGCGAAAAATAAATATATGCCTCACATGTATCTTGAAAAAGGTGCACGTATGGGATACTCTAATGGGATCTTGACACTTGCAATTGGTGCCATTACCCTTTTGTTTATTTTCCGAGGAAATACGGAACGGTTGATTCCGCTTTACACCATCGGTGTATTTATTCCATTTGCTCTTTCTCAAACGGGGATGGTCATCCATTGGATTCGTGAATATGGTAAGGGATTCTGGAAACACTCTTTAGCAAATATCTTAGGTGCCCTCATTTGTTATGCTATCGTTCTCATTCTCTTCCTTTTCCGTTTAGGAGATATCTGGCCATTCTTCCCGATTATTGCAATCTTGATGTGGATGTTCCTTAAGATTAAAAAACACTATAATGGTGTTGCTCAACAGTTGCGTATTGATGGAGCGGTAGAAGAACACCATTATCAAGGAAATATTGTTCTTATCCTTGTTGGGAATGTTACCAAGGCTAATATCGGAGCTATTTCCTATGCACGTTCTATTGGTGACAAGGTTATCGCCATGCATGTATCTACTAAAGATACAGAGAACAAGGACAAGGAAACTGAACAAGAGTTTAAAAAATATTTCCCTGAAATTGAGATGGTTCATATCCAATCACCATATAGCTCAATCACTCAGTCAACCATTCAGTATGTGGACGAGGTCGCCACTCAAGCTGAGAAGGATAATGCGACTTTGACAGTCATGATTCCTCAGTTTGTACCTAAAAAATCATGGCAAACCATGCTTCACAACCAAATGAGTTTACGATTGAAATATTATCTCAAATGGCGTGAGAATATTGTGGTTTCATCTTATTCTTACCACTTGAAAGACTAAAAAATATAAGCGAAGTTAACCTCTATATGAAAGGTAGTCTTCGCTTTTTTTGAGGTTTAGGTAGCTAGGAAATCTCATTTTTTGCAAGAAAAATTCAGCGAAATAAGGTATAATAGATAGTATTATAACGTTGAAAGAGGAAATTATGGCAAATCAAGAAAAAGTAGAACAAGCAGTCTATCAACTATTGGAAGCTCTAGGTGAAAATCCTGAGCGTGAGGGACTTTTGGACACACCAAAACGTGTGGCTAAGATGTATGCTGAAATGTTTTCAGGTCTAAATGAAGACCCTAAAGATCAATTTACAGCTGTCTTTTCAGAAGTCCATGACGAAGTTGTCCTTGTCAAGGATATTCCTTTTTACTCTATGTGTGAGCACCATTTGGTTCCATTTTATGGTAAGGCCCATGTGGCTTATTTGCCAAGTGGAGACAAGGTGACAGGACTTTCCAAATTAGCGCGTGCGGTTGAAGTAGCTGCTCGTCGTCCGCAGTTGCAAGAACGTCTTACAGATCAAGTTGCTACAGCACTTGAAGAAGCTTTGAATCCTCGAGGAGTTTTTGTCATGGTTGAAGCAGAGCACATGTGCATGACCATGCGAGGCATTAAGAAACCAGGAAGTAAGACAATCACAACTGTCGCTAAGGGCCTTTATAAAGAAGACCGTGAAGAACGCAAGGAAATTCTTTCATTGATGCGTGATTTTTAGGAGTTAAGATGTTTATTGGCAAACATGAGATTGCAGGTAAGGCCTGTATTATGGGAATCTTGAATGTCACCCCTGATTCATTCTCAGATGGTGGCGATTTTGACACTGTAGAGGATGCCTTGGCTCAGGTTGAGCGTATGATTGCCCAGGGGGCTGCCATTATTGATGTAGGTGGCGAATCTACAGGACCAGGAGCAGAATTTGTGACTGAGGAAGAAGAGATTGCTCGTATCGTGCCAGTTATTCAGGCTATCAAGGCAAAATATGATGTGCTCATCAGTATTGATACCTATAAGACAGCCACTGCCAGAGCTGCTCTTGAAGCAGGGTCAGATATTCTAAATGATGTCTGGGCAGGACTTTATGATGGTCAGATGCTAGCTTTAGCAGCTGAAAAGAATGTGCCGATTATCCTCATGCATAATCAAAAAGAAGAAGTATACAATGATGTCACAGAAGATGTCTGTACATTCCTCAGTCAACGTGCCCAGGCCGCCTTGGAAGCAGGTGTGGCCAAGGACAATATCTGGATTGATCCAGGCTTTGGCTTTGCGAAAAATGTCCAACACAATATTGACTTGCTAAAAGGCTTGGACAAGGTCGTTGCCTTGGGCTATCCTGTTCTTTTTGGGATTTCTCGTAAGCGTGTTGTGAACTACCTACTAGGTGGAAATACCCAAGCTAAGGACCGCGATCAGGGAACGGCTGCTCTATCTGGCTATGCTGTTAGCAAGGGCTGTCAGATTGTTCGTGTGCATAATGTTGATGCCAATCGTGATATTGTTAAGACCATTTCAGGAATTTTATGATACTAAAAAAAAGCTCAATTGAGCTTTTTTTCTTAGTCTTGAATTGTCCAAACGCTGACAGATTTTTCAGAAACTGGGAAGTCTCCCCATCCGTCTTCGTCAATGGTTACAGTATCAGAGCAGTTTCCAAGAATGTCATAGAAGGTTTGGCCGGCCCAATCACTACCAATTTCCATAGACTTGCTGTTAGCAGCATCATTAGAGATTGTTACAGCTAATGGAGCCCCATCTTCGTTGCCAGAGCGTGTCCACCCGATACAGTTTGGATCATCAAAGTAGTCTGTTTGCTCACCGTAAGCTAGGTCTTTACGAGCGTAGAGCAAGGTATCTAGGCTCTCTTGGAAATTTTCTTGGGCAAATTCACCCTCAATACCATAGTAGTCACCATAAAATAGGCAAGGAAGACCGTCTTCACGGAGAAGGATGAGAGCGTAAGCAGCTGGTTTAAACCATTCTTCAACAGTAGATTCTAGAGCTTGTCCGCGTTGAGTGTCGTGGTTGTCTACGAAGGTCACGGCATGTTCAGGATGATTTTTGACCAAGGAATGATCGAAAATTGTCGTCAAATCATAATCGGCACCATCTAAGCTAGCCTTGTGTAGATTGTTGTGGAGGGAAACATCGACGAGGTCAAAACGTTTTTCAATCTTTTCAAGATAGGTATTGTTATCCTCCTCGTTACCATTCCAAAATTCACCAAAGACATAGAAATCCTGACCTTGTTTTTCTTTGACATCGCGAATAAAATTACGCATAAAGAAAGAATCAATGTGCTTAATGGCATCCATTCGGAATCCTTGAACGCCTGTTGTTTCAACGAACCAATCTGCCCATTCGTAAATATTTTCAATAACTTCAGGGTGTTTATAGTCTAGGTTGGCATACATAAGGTAGTCGAAGTTACCATTTTCGTTGTCAACCAAGTCGTTGTCTGCCCAGCCTTTGTTGTCACCTTGGATAAGATAGATACCACTTTTATTACGTTTGGCATCGAAGTCGGTTCCGTTAAAGTGGTACCAGTGCCATTCAAAATCGTTGTAGGCTTTATTTCGTCCGTCAAAGGTGAAATGTGTCCAGCCTTCGATTTCAAATGGTTCGCTGATCTCTTGGGTACGGTCTTCTGGGTCAACTTCGACCACTTCGAAGGTCTCAAGTTTATCCGCTGCCGCCTTGTGATTAAGCACAACGTCGGCCATAGGTACAATACCAACTTCTTTGAGTTGGTTGATAGCATTGAGATATTCTTCTTTGAGGCCGTATTTGGTGCGGACTGTTCCTTTTTGGTCGAATTCTCCAAGGTCAAAGAGGTCATAGACTCCGTAACCAACATCATCTTTGTTTGTAGCTTTATAAGCGGGTGGCATCCAAACGTGGCTGATGCCTAGGTCTGCTAAATGTTGGGCATCTTTAGCCAAATTGTTCCAGTGTTGTCCGTCACTTGGGAGATACCACTCAAAGTATTGCATTGCGGTTTGATTTGTCATAGTTTTTTCCTTATTAGTTGAGATAGTCTTGCTTGTAATCAGGAGTCTTTTTAACTCCTGTGCCTATATTTTACCAAATCAGAAGAATTACGCAACCGATTGCATAAGCGTAAACACAATAACTTCAGATCTGTCTAAAATATCATACTAATAAGAGTCCAACTTTTCAACTGTTTTGTGCTAGAATAAAGAGGAGTCTAGTCGTCTGAAGGAGAAATTATGGATAAAATTATTTTAAATGGTTGCCGTTTTTATGGCTATCACGGGGCTTTTGCTGAGGAACAGACCCTAGGGCAAATTTTTGTGGTAGATTTGGAATTGGCTGTCGATTTGACCAAGGCATCACAAAGTGACAATCTAGAAGATACGGTTCACTATGGTTTGGTTTTTGAAGCCGTGCAAAAACAAGTGGAAGATAAAAAGTATATTTTGATTGAGCGTTTGGCTGGTGTGATTTGTGAGGATTTATTTGCACAATTTCCACCAATTCAATCTATTAAAGTTCGAATTACCAAGGAAAATCCACCAATTAATGGGCATTATAAGAGTGTTGGTATCGAATTGGAGCGTAGCCGATGACAAGAGTTTATTTGAGTTTGGGATCTAATATGGGAGACCGTCAAGGCTATCTTCAAAAAGCTGTGAAGGCCTTGAATGACTTACCTGAGACGGAGGTTAAAGCGGTATCCTCTTATTATGAAACGGCTGCTTGGGGACTGACAGATCAGGCTGATTTTTTGAATCTTGCCTTGGCTTTAGAGACGAAGTTGCCAGCAGAGACCTTACTAAGGTCATGTCAGCAAATTGAAAAAGACCTTGATCGCGTTCGTCATGAACATTGGGGGCCTCGGACGGTAGATATAGATATTCTTCTATATGGGCAGGAAATCTGGGAGACTGAGCATCTTAAAGTGCCTCACCCATATATGAGTCAGAGAGCTTTTGTTCTGGTGCCCTTAGTAGAAATAGCAGATGATTTGGTTGATCCTAAAACTGGCCAAGCCTACAAAAATTATTTGAGTCAATTAAACACTAGTGATGTCCGTAAATTGGAGCTTATGGACTAGCTTTGCGTGAAATTCCTTGTCGTCAAGATGGGGATTTTTTGCTATAATTAATCTTGGCTTTTTGCTGTATTTTTCTTTTTATTTTTAGGGAAAAATACTAACTCATTTTTAGGTAGTGATAGTAATATGGGGAAGTCTATCACGATACCTACAAAGAAATAAATGTATAGAAAAAGTATGGAAAATAACATGTTAGATGAACTTAAAGAAGATTTAGTGGGGATTGATATTCGTTTCGACGAACCCTTAAAACGTTATACATATACCAAGGTTGGTGGTCCAGCGGATTATTTGGCCTTTCCACGTAACCGCTATGAACTCTCTCGTATTGTCAAATTTGCTAATAAGCATGACATTCCTTGGATGGTGCTCGGTAATGCCAGTAATTTGATTGTCCGTGACGGTGGTATCAGAGGTTTTGTGATTATGTTTGACAGACTTAATGGTATTGCAGTTAATGGTTATCAAATTGAAGCTGAAGCGGGGGCTAATTTGATTGCGACAACCAAGGTGGCTCGTTTCCAAAGTTTGACTGGTTTTGAATTTGCAGCGGGGATTCCAGGTAGTGTTGGTGGTGCCGTCTTTATGAATGCGGGTGCCTATGGTGGTGAGATTGCCCATATCTTGGTTTCTGCTCAGGTTCTTACAAAAGACGGTGATATTCGTACGATTGATGCAAGAGATATGCGTTTTGGTTATCGTCGTTCGGTGCTCCAAGAAACAGGTGAAGTGGTTATTTCAGCTAAATTTAACCTCAAACCAGGAGACTACGAGCAAATCAAGAATGAGATGAATCGTCTTAATCATTTGCGAGAGCTTAAACAACCTCTTGAATTCCCTTCGTGTGGTTCGGTCTTTAAACGCCCACCAGGTCACTTTGCAGGTCAGCTGATTATGGAAGCCAACCTCAAGGGACATCGTATCGGTGGTGTTGAGGTTTCGACTAAGCATGCTGGTTTCATGGTCAATGTCGATCAAGGAACAGCAAAAGACTATGAAGACCTTATTTCAGATGTTATCGCTAAGGTTAAGGAAAATTCAGGTGTTACACTAGAGCCTGAAGTACGTATCATTGGCGACGAATTAAACTAATAAAACCCTATCCCTATATTTGCTATCCATGGAGGATTTATGACAATTGACTAAACCGATTATTGCCTTTCGAAATGTCTCAAAAGTGTTTGAAGACAGTGGCACACAAGTTTTAAAAGACATCAACTTTGAACTAGAAGAAGGTAAGTTCTATACCCTTCTTGGGGCATCTGGTTCTGGTAAATCAACGATTTTGAACATCATTGCAGGTCTATTAGATGCAACCAGTGGTGACGTCCTTTTGGATGGAAAACGTATCAATGATATTCCTATCAATAAAAGGGATGTTCACACCGTTTTCCAATCTTATGCCCTCTTTCCACATATGAATGTCTTTGACAATGTGGCTTTTGCCCTTAAATTGAAAAAGGTGCCTAAAAAGGAAATTGAAGAGCGTGTAGAAGAAGCCTTAAAGATGGTCCAACTAAATGGTTATCAAAAGCGCTCGATTCAAAAATTATCAGGTGGTCAACGTCAACGTGTGGCTATTGCTCGTGCGATTATTAACCAACCACGTGTAGTCCTTTTGGATGAGCCTTTGTCAGCACTGGATTTGAAACTACGTACTGAAATGCAATACGAGTTGCGCGAATTGCAACAACGTTTAGGGATTACTTTTGTCTTTGTCACTCACGACCAAGAAGAGGCCTTGGCCATGTCGGACTGGATTTTTGTTATGAATGATGGTGAAATTGTTCAATCAGGAACTCCGGTTGATATCTATGACGAACCGATCAATCACTTCGTTGCAACCTTTATTGGAGAATCTAATATCCTACCAGGCGTTATGATTGAGGACTATTTGGTTGAGTTCAATGGGAAACGTTTTGAATCTGTTGATGGAGGAATGCGTCCTAATGAACCTGTCGAAGTGGTGATTCGTCCTGAAGATTTACAGATTACACTTCCTGAGGAAGGCAAATTGCAAGTTCGCGTGGAAACTCAGCTCTTCCGTGGGGTCCACTATGAAATCATTGCCTATGACAATCTTGGTAATGAATGGATGATTCACTCAACCCGTAAGGCGATTGAGGGTGAGATTATCGGTCTTGATTTTACGCCTGAGGATATTCATATCATGCGTCTTAATGAGACAGAAGAAGAATTCGATGCGCGTATTGAAGAATATGTGGAAGTGGAAGAGCATGAAGATGGCTTGATTAATGCCATTGAGGAGGAGCGCTATGAAGAAAACAGCTAGCCTCTTCTCGGTTCCTTACCTCCTTTGGCTCCTACTCTTCGTGGTTGCTCCAGTGCTCATGCTACTCTATCAGTCTTTCTTTGATATCAGTGGCAACTTTACTTTGGACAATTATGGTACCTTCTTTTCCAGCTGGACTTACTTAAGGATGAGTTTTAACTCGGTTCTTTATGCAGCCATCATTACTCTGGTAACCCTTCTCATTTCTTATCCGACGGCATATCTTTTAACCAGACTAAAGCATAAGCAACTTTGGTTGATGTTGGTCATTTTGCCAACCTGGGTCAACCTCCTTCTGAAAGCCTATGCTTTTATGGGGATTTTTGGGCAACAAGGTGGTATCAATGCCTTTCTCGGCTTCTTTGGGATTGCACCCATGCAAATTCTCTTTACGGATTTCTCCTTCATTTTCGTGGCTAGCTACATTGAAATTCCCTTTATGATTCTACCGATTTTCAATGCACTAGATGATTTGGATGAAAATATTGTGAATGCGAGTAAAGATTTGGGAGCCAATGATTGGCAGACCTTTACCAAGGTTATTTTTCCCTTATCGCTTAATGGGGTACGCTCTGGTGTCCAGTCTGTCTTTATTCCTAGTCTCAGCCTCTTTATGCTGACACGCTTGATTGGTGGGAACCGAGTGATTACCCTAGGGACAGCTATTGAACAGCACTTCCTCACGACACAAAACTGGGGAATGGGGGCAACCATTGGTGTTGTTCTTATTGCTGCCATGATTGCGACCATGTGGTTAACAAAGGAGAGACGTCAATGAAAAAATTTGCAAATCTCTATTTAGCTCTTGTCTTTGTTATCCTTTATTTGCCAATCTTCTATTTAATCGCCTATTCTTTCAATAGTGGTGGCGATATGAATAGCTTCACTGGCTTTACTCTGGATAACTACCAGAGCATGTTTTCAGATAGCCGACTTATGTTAATTCTGGCTCAAACCTTCTTTTTAGCTTTCCTTAGTGCTCTTCTGGCGACGATTATTGGTACCTTTGGGTCTATCTTTATCTATGAGAGCAAACAGAAGCAACAGACTGGGATTTTATCTCTAAATAACGTACTCATGGTTGCACCGGACGTCATGATTGGTGCGAGTTTCTTGATTCTTTTCACCTTGATTGGTTTCCAACTCGGTTTTGTATCGGTTTTGTTGAGTCACATTGCCTTCTCAATCCCAATTGTGGTTCTCATGGTTTTACCACGTCTCAAGGAAATGAATCGAGACATGGTGAATGCAGCTTATGACCTGGGTGCGACCCAATGGCAGATGTTACGTGAGGTTATGTTGCCATACTTGACACCTGGTATTATCGCTGGTTATTTCATGGCCTTTACCTATTCTTTGGATGACTTCGCAGTAACCTTCTTTGTTACGGGGAATGGTTTTTCAACACTTGCTGTGGAAATATACTCACGTGCCCGTAAAGGGATTTCCTTGGAAATCAATGCCCTATCAACGGTTGTCTTCTTGTTCTCTATTCTTCTAGTCATTGGATATTATATGATTACCAAGGAGAGAAAGGAGGAGCACGATGCGTAAACTCTATCAATTTCTGGCAGGGATTTTAGCAATTATTTTCTGCCTTTGGGGAATTTCTGCCTACATGCAAAGTCGTACAGGAAATGTGTCGGACAAGCTTGTTATTTATAACTGGGGTGATTATATTGATCCTGATCTTTTGACCAAGTTCACTAAAGAAACAGGAATCAAGGTCCAGTATGAAACTTTTGATTCCAACGAAGCTATGTATACTAAGATTAAGCAAGGTGGTACGACATACGACATTGCTGTGCCGTCAGACTATACCATTGATAAAATGGTCAAGGAAGACCTTTTGGTGAAGTTGGATAAATCTAAAATCCATGGCTTTGATCAGATTGGCTCAAGTTTTAAGGGGCTTAGTTTCGATCCTAATAATGACTATTCTATCCCTTATTTTTGGGGGACAGTCGGAATCGTCTATAATACGAAATTGGTGAAAAAAGCACCTCAGCACTGGAATGATCTTTGGTCACCCGAATACAGAAACCAGATTATGCTGGTTGATGGCGCGCGTGAAGTCCTTGGCTTCTCACTCAATAGCCTGGGATATAGCTTGAATACCAAGAACATGACTGAATTACGTTTGGCTGAAACTAAACTTGATAGTCTGACACCAAATATCAAAGCTATTGTTGGTGATGAGATGAAGGGCTACATGGTTCAAGGTGATGCGGCTATTGGAGTAACCTTCTCAGGGGAAGCCAGTGAGATGCTTGATAAAAATGAGGACCTACGTTATGTTGTCCCATCAGAAGGCTCAAATCTTTGGTTTGACAATCTAGTGATTCCTAAAACTGTGAAGCATGAGAAGGAAGCCTATGCCTTTATTAACTTCATGCTTAAACCGGAAAATGCAGCGCAAAATGCTGAATATATTGGTTATGCCACACCTAACGAGGCAGCCAAAGCCTTACTTCCAAAGAGTATTACGGATGATAAGGCCTTTTACCCATCAGAATCAACCATTAAAAACCTTGAAGTCTATAATAACCTAGGTCAAAAGTGGCTAGGAATCTATAACGATATTTACCTTCAAGTTAAGATGTATCGTAAATAAAAAGTTACCTTTTGACCTTTAGCTTCTAAAATCGGTCAAAAAAATACGAGAGGCTGAAACGCTAGTGTTTCAGCCTCTTTTCTGATTGTCCAAGTGCTTGAAAAAGATGGCTCTTTGTCAACTGTAGTGGGTGACGAAAAG